>JAISEQ010000429.1 GCA_031264045.1 Deltaproteobacteria bacterium | reverse complement strand
CCCCGACTTAGGGGCAGGCGTACCGGTGGGGTTAGCCGTCACCGCCTTCGGGGCGGACGTGCCGGTCTTGGGGGCTTCCGTTCCCGCCTTCGGGGCTGACGTGCCGGCCTTGGGGGCTTCAGTCCCAGCCTTGGGGGCTGCAGCGGCGCAGGCACCCTCCACAGGCTCCCCGACGGAAGCGATAGCGGTGATGCCTACCTCTGCAGGCTTTTCCTCCCACTCGTTGTCTTCGTCTTCCTCGCCACCCACATCGTCAGGTTCGGTTTCCGTCATTACGGAGAGATCGAAGCTGACCGGCGTGCCGGGGGACATCGAGGCGAGGGCGCGAAGGCTTTCGGCGGACATGACCCACGCCTTGACTTGGGCGGTGCCGGATTCGGTCTTGAGAGACACACTGCCCGTGTCGTCTGTTCCGGACGGGGGCTCGTAGCCGCAGAAGACCCCGGAGACGCCCTGGGCCGTGTAGTAGTCGGATCCGGCTCTCGCGGGCGCGCAGGCCCCTGGGTTCGTCTCGGCGGTCCCGACCTTGAAGTCCGTCAATCCGGCAAGGGACATCATGGACTCGCTGGATTCGTCGTAGAGGTACAGGACCTCGACGGAGTAGGTCATGTGAGTCCCCGGCGCCAGCGCGGCGATCCTGGTGTTATCCTCGTCGGTGGGGAGGGATGCCGAGAGGCGCTGGATTCCCCTACCGTTCCTTATGACTATGACGTCCGGGTAGTCGCCAAGCTCGTCTTCCTCGTATCCGCAGAAGTAGCCTTCGTGTCCCGTGCCGGTGTATACCGTGAGCGTTTCCTGCTGGGCGTTGAGCTGCGGAGCGGAGACGAGCGTCAGTGACGCGGATGCCAGGACGGCCAGAGCGTGCGACAGGATTTTTGGAATTATCATGGGTTTCACCTTTTGAGTTCGGCTTTAGCTCTGCCGGTTCATGGAGTGTCCGTTCGTGAAAGTTCCGATCATCATGCTAATGGTGCGGTTGAAGCGTTTTCTCTCGCGAGAAATTCAGTGTTGCCTCGGACGGTCCGGTCGGAACGTCTGTCCTTCCGGTCGGTAGTGACTCAGGAGAATGCCGGGGTAATCCGCTGCGTTGAAGAAGCGAACAGTCACGAGTCTGGCGGGAGTCAAGCGCCTTGATTTTTAGGAAACTACATTCAGGAGTATTGTTTGGTTGCCTTAAAGTAACGGCATTATAAAAACGTGAGACAACGGGAATAATAATAAAATTTTTTCAATAGCGATTTTAACATCCTTAACATGTTGCGTGACAAGCACCTGTTCTATGACCAAAAAATAACATTACCAGAGCTTCTATCCTAACAAGAGTTTCTAATCCTATCCAGATGTCATAATTCTATCCAGTGCTTTTTGGCTTTCCAAATCATTTATATTTAATTTGCTCGTTTAGGGATGTTTGAGTTATATGGAATTAAACTTGAGGAATGTTTAGTTAAAAATTGTGTATATCCTATAAATTAACAAATTAAAACTGTCTGATATCTAATAAATTTATTAGGCAACTATGTACCTAAAATGATAATGAGGTTGATGGACAGCTGGATGCTGACAAGATATTTTGACTGAACTTTAATGTTTAAAAGATCGAACCAATGAGGATCAACTGTTATGAATAATTCAAGAATTTTGTTTGACAATTTTATGATTGAAGCTTGTTTGATATATATAATTATAAAATATTTTTTATGTTAAAGTTTTTTGGTAACATTTGCAGTGTTTGGGGTCATGCGTTGGACATTATCTAAAAGAGATCTGTCTCCAGGTGTTCTGAGGCGGGTTACTGACGAGCTTCGGACTGACGGCAGACGTCTGGTACCGGCTGGCCGGTTCTTTCGAATGAGGTCATCTCGGCGATGGGGGGTGATGTTTCTTTACCGCTGTTGGAATCGATGTTTCTCCTAATCTCCAAAGAGTAGTTCACAGGCGTCCCGAGGGCCAGCAGAGAAAGGGATCTCAGCTTTTCCATGCCGTCCAGCCTGGGAGTCATGCTGTAGATGCCATCAGCTGTCTTCATGGCAGCAGTGCCGGAGTCGTGGCCCGCTGTGCCAGGCGTGTAGCCGCAGAAGTGCCCGGACAGCATTTCGGCCTCAAAGCTCCCGTAGGACGATTCACCGTCCGACATGCAGACCGAGTAGTCGGCTTGGGTGCCTGGCACCTGTTCGATGTCCTTAATCATGATGAATGTGAACATCGCATCCGCTGACTTGTGATAGGCGTAATCAGCCTCTAATGAAAACGTGACGTGCATCCCTCCAGTAACGGTTCCCAATTTCCTCAGGCCGTGGTCGGTGTCCATTCCGTTGAAGAATATGAAGCTTCTCTTTGAGGTTGAGGTCGCTAAACTCAGCGTGTCCGGGCAGTCGCCGCTCTCCGAGATGTCGTATGAACAGAAGATTCCCGAAAGACCGGAGTCAGCGAAAACGGTTACCGGTTCAGGCTGGGCCAGCGCGTCTTCGCAAGAGGAGAGCAGGATGGCAAGCGTTGTCAAAGCTGTAGCGCATGCGGACAAATGTTTCATGATTAGTGCGTTGAAAATCCTGGCGGCTTCACGCGGGGAGAAACCGCGCCCTCCTTTCTTTGGAAAAGGGGTCAGGGGACGGGCCCGGGCATCTTCGTGCAGGCCCGGCGAGGGTCGTCTGGGTTTCGATGAAGCAGGTCATGGCCATGAAAAGAGGGGGGGACTCGTGCCGGGTGTCCCGCAGCGGGGAGAGCACGGTCAGGTTGCCGGTTACAGAATCGACATGTCCCGGCGGACTGGCCGTCCCCGGCATCTTGGAGTGACCGTCGCGACTGCTGGCGCGGAAGGTTCCCGAGGCTGTGGGATCCCCCGGACGGGTGGCGGCACGGGAGGACTCGCGGGCGTGGGTGGCGGGAGGCGGAACGTCCGGAACAGTTGCGGAGCTGCAGTCACTGCGGCGTACCGTCTACCGGGAGCGACCGGTCATCACTGCGCCGCGGTGCAGGCCCCGGGGACGGGATCGCCAGTGACGCTGAAGTTCGAAAGCGTAGCGACGGGCGGGCCGGCGGGACCGTCGCCGTCCGGAGATGTCACCAACGCCATGTCGTAGGTGACAGGCGTCCCTGGAGCGAGATCGGACAGGGCTTTCAGCTTCTTAAGATCCTCGAGTATTGGCGCCAGGCCGAAGATGCCCTTCCCGGTCTTTACGGAAACCTTGTCCGGGGTCCCGCCCGTTCCCGGCACGTATCCGCAGAAGTGCCCCGCCACCCTGTCCGCGGCGAAGCTGGAGTACTGCCTGTCGCCCAGATCCCGGCAGGACGAGGCATCCGCTGCCCCCTCCGATGCCTGTACTGCGGATACGCCGACCAAGGTGATCATCTCATATTGCAGCTCGTCGAAGGCGTAGATGATGCGGACGCTGAAGGTGACGGGAGTTCCCGCCCTCAAAGCTTCCGCCTTTTCATAATCGGACACTTCTTGGAACAGCGGGTCGAGTTGGAATGTTCCTTTCCCTATCCTGACGATCATGGTGGGGGCGTATTCGCCGCTCCCCTCATCGAAGCCGCAGAAGGTCCCGGTCAGGCCCGTGTCCTCGAAGACTACCAGGGGTTCCGGCTGGGCCCGCAAGTCCGGGGCGCGGGCGAGCATGTTTGCCGCCGCCATGAGGAATGCGGAAATTGTTATCATGAAGGTTTTCATCAGTTATGCGCCTTGACTGTAGGTGCCGGCCGAACACCGGCCGGCTCCTTCCGCCGGATTGCGGGTTGTGAAATGACGGGAACCCGAGCTGGAACGTCCCGGTTGCGGGGCTGTAGTTCTATTGCGCCGCAGTGCAGGCCTCGGGGACGGGATCGCCCACGACGCTGAAGTTCGAAAGCGTAGCGACGGGCGGGCCGGCGGGACCGTCGCCGTCCGGAGATGTCCTGAACGCCATGTCGTAGGTGACAGGCGTCCCGGGAGCGAGATCGGACAGGGCTTTCAGCTTCTCGAGGCCGTCGAGCCTTGGCGCCAGGCCGTAGATGCCCTTCCCGGTCTTGACGGACACCTTGTCAGGGGCACCTCCAGTTCCAGGCACGTATCCGCAGAAGTGCCCCGCCAATTTGTCCGCGGCGAAGCTGGAGTACTGCCTGTCGGCCAGGAACCGGCAGGCCGAGGCGTCCCCCGTCCCCCCCGATGCCCGTATCGAGGACACGCCGACCAAGGTGGTCATCCCGCCCTCCAGCTCGGCGTAGGCGTAGAGGATGCGGACGCTGAAGCTGACGGGAGTACCCGCCCTCAAGGCTTCCGCCTTTTCATAATCGGACACTTCCGGGAACAGTGTGAAGAACTCGAATGTTCCCTTCTCAGTCTTGAGGGTCATGGTGGGGGGATTGTCGCCGCTTTCGGACTCCTCGTAGCCGCAGAAGGTCCCCGTCAAGCCAGTGTCCTCGAAGACTACCAGGGGTTCCGGCTGGGCCGGTAGCGCCGGGGCGCGGACGAGCATGACGGTCGCTGCCATGAGGAATGCGGAAAATGTCAGGATGAAAGTTTTCATCAGTGTTTCACCTTGGCGGTCGGAGCCGGCTGAGCTCCGACATGATCCTTACGGAATGCGGGTTGCGAAATGACGGGAACCCGAGCGGGGGCGTCCTTGATGCGGGGCTGTGCTTCTACTGCGCTGCGGGGCCGCAGATACCCTGGACAGGATCGCCCGCGACGGTGTAGTTTGAAATCGCGATGACGGGCGGGGTCTTGAAACCGGGGGCATCGCCGTCATCAGAGATTACGACCGTCGCGTCGTAAGTTATGGGCGTCCCGGGAGCGAGATCGGACAGGGCTTTCAGCTTCTCGAGGCCGTTGATCCTGGGCGTCAGGGAGTAGATGCCCTTCCCGTTCTTTACCGACACCTTGTCGGGCACGTCTCCCGTGCCTGGCACGAATCCGCAGAAGTGCCCCGCCGCCTTGTCCGCGGAGAATCCCAACGCCTGGGGCTCGCCCGGCTGCCGGCAGACGGATGCGTTGGACGCCCCGCCGGTCGCCCTGATCACGGGTATGCCGGTGTAGGTGAACATCCCGCCTCCCGATTCGTTGAAAGCGTAGATGACGCTGATGTCGAAGATCACTGGCGTTCCCGGCTTCAGGGCGATCATCTTTTCATAATCGGCCATTTCAAGGATAAAGGAGGAGAGTTGGAAGAAACCCTTATCGGTCTTGAGGAAAATTGCCGGGGGATTGTCCCCGCTCCCCTCATCGGTTTCGCAGAAGGTTCCGGTCAGGCCCGTGTCCTCGAAGACGGTTAGGGGTTCGGGCTGGGCCGGCAGTGCCGGGGCACAGACGAGCAGGGCCGCCGCCGCCATGAGGGCGGCCGATATCGGAAGAAAGAATGATCTCATTTTGTTCTCCTTGCTGTTTGGCATCTCCTGGGCGGCGGTCGGGACTTTCGGGAAAGGGGAGGCGAAACGACAGGATCCGGAGCGGGACAGCGGCACGTGCGGGGCGGCACTTCCGCTGCGGGGCGGGACAGGAGGCACCCGGGACGGGATCGCCCGCTGTCTCGCGTATTCGAATCTCAGCGATCAGGCCTGACGGGATGCCTTGCCAGGCCGTACCCAGTCGGAGCTCACGCTCTTCGGGGCACCGGTGCCGTCCGCGAAGCGGTGCCAGACTTGCGATGGTCCGTCCGCCGGGTGCGCGGCGCGTCCCCGGGCTGGCCGATCCGCATGATCCAGCTGTCCGGATGCGGAGGGATATGGCTCTCGGCAGACGATGGACTCATCGTAACCCCCCTTAAGGAAAGTGTCAACGCTGATTTGACGCCTGACGGGCCTCGTCGGCAGAAGGATTACCGGTCCGAAACGTTCTCCAATGGGGAACGCCTTGCCGAGATCTCTTGAAATCCCGGTTTTCGGGCGTTCCTGACGGGCGGATCCCGGACGTGACGCCTCCGGCCAGCTCATCTCCTCTGCACCTTTGAAGAGAGGCTCACCGCTTCTTCGGGGCAGTCCAGTCAGGGGCAGGTGGATACCCTTCCTGACGCATCCCGCTTTCCGGATCGCGAATCCGCCTCTCCAGCGCTCAGGAACCGTCTCCGCGCCCTCTCCCGCCTTTCCGGATCGTGCGCGGGCCGATGGCGAGCGGCCGCGATGCAATGATCCGCTGACGCTCCCGCCGGAGTCCACCCCGAATTACCGCTGGCAGCCGGTCTCCACTGCCTGCCTTCGTCCACCTGTCTCTCTCCGGAACCCCCCCCCATCCCCCAAGACCGCCTTGAGCGGCACCCCCGCTATGGACTAGAATTCGAAAAGGCGGTTTAGGCAGTCGGCCTACGGGGACCGCCCACGGACTTTCGGGAACGGCCCACGCCCGGCGCCCCGTCCCTTCCCTGGCCGGACTCAAGCCCCATCCTGCTTGACTTCCGGGCTCCCGGGCATGTTCCGGCGTCCCTGGCCTCACATCTCCGTCTGCCGGCCTTCCTGGCATGTTCCGGCGTCCCGTGCCTCTTCAGCATCTGCCTGCCTCACGGGCGGCTGCCGTCATCCCTGACAGTTTCACTCTTCTCCCGGCCTCAGGCCCATCTGCCGCTTCCGGCATCCGCGCGCCGGACCCGGACCGGCGCCGGAGCACCCTGATACCCCCTGGCCCCGCCCCGGCCCCCCCGCAGGCCGGCCGCCCCGAGATTCTTCCGTGGGAGAGAAACCGCCCAGACGCATAGTCCATCTGGACCTCGACAGCTTCTTCGCGTCCGCCGAGGCCCTGGACAACCCCGCGCTCAGGGGCCTCCCGCTCGTAGTGGGCGGCCTGGGGCCCAGGGGGGTGGTGTCCACCGCGTCCTACGAGGCCAGAGCCTTCGGGGTGCGCTCCGGGATGCCCATGGGCAGGGCGAGGGCCCTGTGCCCGGAGGCCGTGTACCTGCCGGGGCGCTACGAACGCTACAGGGAGCTCTCGGAGATGGTGATGGCCGTCTTCCACCGCTATACGCCCCTTGTGGAGCCGCTCTCCCTGGACGAGGCCTTCCTGGACCTGACCCTCTCCCAGGAGATCTTCGGCCCTGCCGAAGAGACTGCCGCGCGGATCCGCGCCGAGGTCAGGGCCGAGACCGGCCTGACCGTCTCGGCCGGGGTCTCCGCGGTGAAGTACGTAGCCAAGGTGGCCTCGGGCTTCAGGAAGCCGGACGCCATGACGGTGGTCCCAGAGGGGGCCGAGACCGGCTTCCTGTGGCCGCTTCCCCTGAAGAAGCTCTGGGGGGCGGGGGAGGTGACCGTGGGGCGGCTTGAGGCGTTGGGGCTCAAGACCATAGGTGACGTGGCCGCCCTCCCCGAGGAGGCGATGGTAGCCGCCCTGGGTTCCAACGGGGGCTCGAGGCTCTGGAACCTGGCTTGGGGCCGGGACCTGCGGGAGGTCGAGCCAGAGCGGGAGGCCAAGAGCATAGGTGCCGAGGACACCTACGACCAGGACGTCAGGGGCGAGGGCCCCGTCCGGCGGGAGCTTCTCCACCTCTCGGTGAGGGTCGCGGCGAGGCTCCGGAACGCGGGCCTCGCCGGGACCACCCTGACCCTTAAGCTCAGGGACCCGGCCTTCAAGACCGTCACCCGTTCCAGGACCCAGGAGGAGCTCCTGGACGATCACGCGGCCATCTACGCCCTTGCCGAGAAGCTCCGCCCCCGCGGCGCGGCGGGCCCCTTCCGGCTCCTGGGCATCCAGGTCTCGGGGCTGGTGCGCCCCTCCGAGCTCTCTCCGCCTCCCCCGAGGCTGAAGCCCCTGTTCGACACGGGCGAGCCCCCCGCGACTCTCCCCCGTTCCGATCCCCGCCTGGTCCTGGCCATGGACGACATCAACACCCGCTTCGGTGAGTGGTCCGTCATGCCCGCGACTCTTCTGGACAAGCCCCGCCGCCACCGGGTCCCGGAGACGCTCCCCGCCCGCCCGGATCCTCAGCGGACAGATGGAGAATCAGCTCCGGTCGCCCGCAGGGGCACCGGACCTGCCGAGGTGCGGGGCGTCCCGCCGGCTCGCCGCGTCCCGGGATGGGAAGCCCCCCCGCAGTCCTCAGCTTCCACTCCCCCGCCGGCAGCTAACTTAGGTGCCGCTTCTCCGAAGGCAGGGAACATGGGTGCCGCTCCCCCGTCGGCAGCTGACTTAGGTGCCGCTTCTCCGAAGGCAGGGAATATGGGCGCCGCTTCCCTGAAGGCAGGGAACATGGGCGTCGCTCCCCCGTCGGCCCGCGAAAACGGCCCGGGCATCGGGACCGGAGCCCAGCCGGTGTCCGCCGGGGCAGGCGGCGCAGGGCCTGAAGTCACGGGAACCGGCCCGGACGGTCCCGGAGAACCGGTTCTTTCCGGAGCGCCGCAGGACCCGGATCCCCCTCCGTCCTGATCCGTCGTGCTCGTTGCCGACGGAAGCGGAACGGGGGGGAGGATACCGGCCGGGCACGGAGGCCAAGAGTCCGTCCCCGCCTCCTTCCCCCTTCCCTCCGGCGCGGGGAGTCCGGCGGAAGGGCAGTGGGGCCGGGGCGCCTTCGGATTACGGGGTCCGCCAGGGCTCACCCGGCGGTGCCCGGCGGCTCGTCCCTGTCAAAGACCTCCGAGAACGTCTATAATGACTTTTTCCCCCAGCCTGCCGGAACTCCCCTGACGGGGCGGCCCGGTCGCACTGGCCCCTCCTGAGGTTCAGCCCCTGCGGGCGGCCCGGCCGCACTGGAACCGCCTGATGTTCAGCCCCTGCGGGCGGCCAGGCCGCACTGGAACCGCCTGCTGGACACCCCCTGCGGGGCTATCCGGTCGTTAGGGCAGCGCCCGTGCGCCCGGACGGGCCGAGGACGAAGCTTCAGCACAACCTTCCTGAGGAATCCATGACCATCCTAGTCACCGGCGGCCTGGGCTTCATAGGCACCAACTTCATCCTGGGGCATCTCGCCGCCGGCGGCGACAGGGTCGTGGATCTGGATCTCGCCACCTACGCCGGGAACCCCGCCAACCTCGCCCACCTCCCGGATGGGGAGCATCTGCTGGCCCTGGGGGACGTGCGCGATCGAGCCCTGGTCGACCGGCTCCTTGCGGAACACGTGCCGCGGGCCCTGGTTCATCTCGCGGCGGAGAGCCACGTCGACCGCTCGATCTCGAGGCCTGCCGCCTTCATAGAGACCAACGTCGTGGGCACCTTCACCCTGCTCGAGGCCGCGAGGGCCCACTGGGAGACCCTGGCCGGAGCGGACAGGGACGCCTTCAGGTTCCTGTACGTCTCCACGGACGAGGTCTTCGGGAGCCTGGCCCCGGACGATCCCCCCTTCACCGAGCTCTCCCCCGCGGCCCCCAACAGCCCGTACTCCGCCTCGAAAGCCGCGGGCGACCACCTTGTCAGGGCCTATTTCAGGACCTACGGCTTCCCCGCTGTCACCACCCACTGCTCCAACAACTACGGGCCTTACCAGTTCCCCGAGAAGTTCATCCCACTCATGATCATAAACGCCCTCGCCGGAAAGCCGCTGCCCGTCTACGGCGACGGCCGCCAGGTGCGGGACTGGATCCACGTGGAGGACCACGCGAGGGCGCTCTCGCTGGTGCTCGAGAAGGGAGCCCCCGGGGAGAGCTACAACATAGGTGGCCGCTCCGAGCGCGCCAACCTGGAGGTCCTGGAGGCCGTCTGCCGGGTCCTGGACGGGACCGATCCCCTCCCGGTCGGGAGGCACATGGATCTCGCGGTGCACGTGACGGACCGGCCGGGCCACGACCGCCGCTACGCAGTGGACTCCTCGAAGCTTGAGGAGGGTCTGGGCTTCATGCCGGGCTACAGCTTCCCGGACGGCCTCGAGGCCACCGTCCACTGGTACCGCGCGAACCGCCCCTGGGTGGAGTCCGTCACCTCGGGCGGGTACCGGGAGTGGATGAGGACCCATTACGGTATGGAGGGCTGAGGGCACCCCGGGCCCCTGCTGGCCGCCGCGCGGCCGTTTCCGTCCGCGGCGGGCGAGCACGGGGCGGCCGAGGCCCCGGGACCTCCGCTGGGACAAGGAGAGACTCTTTTGAAGACCAGGCGCAAGGGCATCATACTCGCGGGGGGGCTGGGGACCCGCCTCTACCCCGCCACTCTGGCGGTCTCCAAGCAGATCCTGCCGGTCTACGACAAGCCCATGATCTACTAACCCCTCTACACCCTGATGCTCGCGGGTATCCGGGAGATGCTGGTCATCTCGACGCCCAGGGACACCCCGGTCTTCGAGTCGCTCCTGGGCACGGGCAGGGAGTGGGGCATCGAGCTGGGCTACGCCGCCCAGGCCAATCCTGGGGGCCTCGCCCAGGCCATGATCATCGCCGAGGGTTTCCTCAACGGTGGGCCATCCGCGCTCATTCTGGGCGACAACCTCTTCTACGGCCACGAGATGATCTCGCTCCTGAAGGAGGCCTCGGCCCAGGAGGAGGGTGCCTCGGTCTTCGCCTACAGGGTGAACGATCCGAAGCGCTACGGGGTGGTGGAGTTCGGCCCGGACGGGAGGGCGGTGGAGCTGGCCGAGAAGCCGGAGCGCCCGCGCTCGAGCTACGCCGTGACGGGGCTCTACTTCTACGACTCCCTCGCCCCGGGGCTGGCCCGGACTCTCGCGCCATCGCCCAGAGGGGAACTGGAGATAACCGATCTGAACCGGCTCTACCTGAAGCGGGGCCTCCTGTCCGTGAAGGTGATGGGCCGGGGTTTCGCCTGGCTCGACACGGGCACCCACGAGAGCCTGCTGGAGGCCTCTCAGTTCATACGGACAATAGAGAAGCGTCAGGGGCTGAAGATCGCCTGCCCGGAGGAGGCGGCTTTCCGGAACGGCTGGATAGGCCGGGACGAGCTGCGGGCTCTGGGGGAGAGGATGCGCGGGAACCCCTACGGGGAGTACCTGTCAGCCGTGGCGGACGAGGGCTAGCGCATTGGTGCCGGAACCTGAGCCGCGGCGCTCCTGGAGAGGTTCGGGACGGGACCGGCGGGAACCGCCCGCTTCGGTGCGGCTGGCGGATCCGGGGGCTGGCGTGTGAAACGATCTGACGGGACCCCCTCAGGGGGAGGGGAGCTCATTGCGGTCAGGGAAGAGGGGTGCGCCTGCTGACGGGACGCCCTCAGGAGGACGGGAGGACATGGCGGGCCGGGACGAGGAGCGCCGGACAGCACGGGGGTTTGCTGCCACGTCCGTGCCTGATGGCAATTCGGTCGGTTCCTGTGCCATGATCGGCTGAGCCCGACTGCGCTTCCGGTGCTGTTTAACTTCGAGGCGACCCCGGACGTGTGCGGAGCCTGCCTGGATGCCCAACCCCCGTGGCCGCCGGGCCAGGAAACGGCCTCTCTGCCGAGGCATGCTGCCGCCAGCTTGCCCCCGGCCCCGGGAACCCCTGGCTCGGACACCCCCGCCCCCGCCGTCTTGACCGCAGGCGCCCTCGGGCGTACATCCCGCCTCACGCTCCAGGAGGAGGCCGCTTGACCCCCAGAACCAGATCCGTCCTCCTCCTCCTGGCTCTCGCCATCGTATGGGGTGCGACCTTCCCGACCGTCAGGTGGTCGATCGCCATGATGGATCCCATCGCGTTCACGGGCGTGAAGTTCCTCCTGAGCGCCCTGGCGCTCCTGCCGCTGGCTCTCCGCACGCCCGGCCCGGTGCCCGGCGGAGGCGGGGTCCCAGCGAAGCTTTTCTGGTTCAAGGCCGGGCTGTGGGCCGGGGTTCTCCTTGCCCTGATGACGGTCCTCCAGTACGAGGGCATGGTCTGGACGACCAGCGGCAAGTCGGCATTCATCAGCTCGCTCTACGTCGTGTTCGTGCCTCTTCTGGCGCTGTTTTCCCGCCGCTACCCCGGGGTGCTGTTCTGGACGGCTCTCGCCGTGAGCCTGTGCGGCCTCTGGCTCGTCGCGGGCCTGAAGCCCGGGGCGCGGCGGCCGAAGGCTTCAACTTCGGGGACGCGCTGACCGTCCCGTGCGCCCTCTTCACTGCCGGGCACGTCGTTCTGACAGGGCACGTCTCCAACCGCGTGCCCGCCATCCGCTTCGTGACGGTCCAGATAGCTACGGTAGGGATCGCCTGTCTGGCCATAGCCATTGTCCGGGGGAGCTTGCCGGACACCCGAACCTTCCTCTCCACGCTCCCCTTCGCTATGTGCGGTATCCTTTCCGTGTCTGCGGGCTACCTGGTCCTGACCTCGGCCCAGCGCCGCGTCCGGGCGGCCGATGCCGCGATGATCATGCAACTGGAGGGTGTCTCCGCCGCCGTCTGCGGGATGGTCTTCCTCGATGAGACGATGACGCCCCCTATGTGGGCCGGGGCGGCGATGCTGGCGGTCGGCGCCTTTATGTCAGTGCTGCCCGCCCCGGAAGGGGCTGCGGGGCTCGGAGGCCGGGGCCCCTCGGTCCCGCGGCTGGGGAGAGGGTCCGGGCGGGCTCATCCGCCCGCTGCCGGGCGAGGACAGCCGCGAGGACTCCGGGATGACCGGCGGCGGGCGTTCCGTGTCCCGTCTGGAGCCTTATTGACCGGGCTTCCGGGGGAGGGTGCCTCGTGAATGCGTGGGCTCCGAAATCGGAACCGCTTATGTTCTCCTCCACTGAAATCAGGGTGTTATCAGAAAACCGAGTGCATAAAATCTGATTCAACTGCGAAAAGTCCTCCCCATCAACCGCCCGCATTGGAAACTATGAGAGTATTGGCAAATAACGTGCCAATGATTTTCCGGGCACCTAAATTTGAGTTTGTGCGATATCATCTAACATTTGTTATAAGTGTCTCTAAAATGCTCAATAGGACTCAATATAGCTCATTAAGCCTATAAAAACTTCTAAACGAATCAATAGGAATTATAGAAATAAAAAGATGACTTTTATTGTTATAAGTGGTGACATATAAATTTATTGCTGTTATAATACATCAATAGTCCGTAAAGTATCGGAATGGAAGAGAAAATACATGATTGGCTACTTCAGGGACAGGCGAATCCCCCAGTTCCCCGGCTTAGACCCCCACGATGATCCATCGAGAGGGCGGCAGCGCGAAAATTCATGGAAACCTCCTTCTACGACTTTCAGCTGTTTGAACTTCCTATGCTCCCCGAGCTGGCGCAGTAGGTGTCCAGACTCTACGACCGGTCCGCCGGCCGGTCGTCCTCGGACCTCGTGACCATGGCGGGGGCCACCATTCTGGGGGGACCTTCGACTGGACGTTGAAGGAAACCCTCAACAGGGTCAGGAGCGACACCGGCGTCCACCTGGCCCCGGAGCTCGGGTGCGACCCCTCCGACCGGGAGCGCGTGATCCCCGAGAGGACCTTCCACGACTTCATGGAAAAGTTCCAGGAGGTCGACGGTCCCCGGCGCGCAGCCCTGCTGACCACGAAACACTTCTACCAGACGTACAGCCTGGAGGTGAAGGTCATCCGCTACGACTCCACGGACGTCAGCTCCTACATCAGGGATCTCAATACCGGGGGGCGCTTGTCAAGGAGTGCCTCTTCTGCTCCATGAGGGAGCTCCCCAAGGCTCTCCCGGGCGCGGAGCTCAAGCTGGCCCCGGAGATCCGGAACAGGTTCGACAGGTCCAGGAAGATCGGTTGCGACGCCTTCGCCCGGGCCGGTCGCAAGGACAAGCTCGGCATTCTCGACCGGATGGCCGGGGACGTCGAGTCCATAGTCGGGGAGTTCCGGTTCGATCCGCGCGTCTGCCGTCAGCCCCGTTTCGGGATCCTCAAAAGGCTTCTCCGCGAGCGGTGCTCCGTGCTCCCCGGCGCGGACGTTGGCGGGCGGACGGTGACGCTCATGGACATCGGGGCCGACAGCCTCCAGAGCCCCTGCGACACGGGGGCGACCTGTTCGGGCCACGAGAAGAAGGGGCGCAAGGTCCAGCTCGCCGAGTCCTGCGGCATCACGAAGAAGAACGGGCTCGAGCCCGGCCTCGACTTCCCGCTCCGCGTGTCGGTCGGGGGCGCCCGCGTGAGCGACGTCCACGCGGTCGAGCCCCTCGTCTCCTGCCTGGAGATGACGGGCATCCGCACGGAGCTGATCCCGGTCGACAACGCCTACAACACCCCCAACAACCGCAGGCTCGCCGGGGAGTACGTCGCCGACATGGTCACCGCTGTGCACGGCGGGCTGAAGGACCCCTCGAGGACCGAGGAGGGGACGGCGGGCGAGGCCAAGTACACGCCGGTCGACTTCGCGACGAGCGGGGACGGGGGCGTGACCGAGTGCCCCCGGGGACAGAAGCCCGTCTCGGCGGCCATGGGCAGGCGCGGGGACGCCTGCAACGTGCATTTCGACAGGGCCGTCTGCCTGGACTGCCAGTGCAGGGGGAGGCACCCCGTGAAGATCGGGAAGAGGAGCGCCTGCGGGATAAGGTACAAGCTGTCCAGCCTCGAGGCGGCCAGGATCCGCGCCTGGAACGGGCTGCCGGAGAACTTCGCCATGGCCAGGCAGCGCAACGGCGCAGAGAGCTCCATCAGCGAGTTCAAGAGGGGAGTGAAGGGCGGGCGGCTGAGGGTCCGGGGGGACCGCAGGGAGAAGGCCGTGAACTACATAAAGATGAGCTTCATGAACGTCCGGAGGGCGAACATCTTCCGCCGGGCGTGCGAGAGACTCGGACCGGTGGCCTGAGTCCCCCCAGGGGCGGTTTTATCCGAGCCGGTCTCACGGCCCCGACCGGAACGTGACAGTAAGGAGGCAGAAAGAAAAATAGACGAAAATTGAATCTTCCGGGCCGACAGCCCAGCTGAGGGGGTCAGCATAGGGTGAACTTTGCCATGTTCCATTTTTAGCCCGAGTAGACCATGCGATCCGAAGGGATATGGCCCTCCTCTCTCGTGAGGCAGTCGACTTCACCGGGGGAGGGGGGGGTGCAGAGGAATTAACATTTGGAGGCAGAGGTTGAGAACGATGGGTGGAAAAGGCAATGCTGTTATTGAATATATTTTAATAATAATGCAAGTATATAAAATAGAATTATGAAAATATTAAGAATGCATATATCAAACATCATATTTTAAATTTTATTATTGTCTTTAATATACATCATCTTTTGAATTGTTTGATATCGATATAGTCATAATTAAAATTTTATCAAATTATAAGTGCGCGTTAGATTATATTTTTCATACAACTTAATTTAATTGAAAATGGTGTTCAACACCTGATGATCTTATGAATGGGCATCAGCGGAATGGTCACCTCTTGCCATTGAGTGAAAGAAGGATCCATCTTTCTCTTTCTCTTCCCCTTTCTTCCTAATTCTTCATCCTCCATTTCCATATATTTTCTTATTCAACTTCTGTGATTTCCAACATTGTATCATGGCCAACCCTGGTTTCAGCCATTGGATATGGTATATTTGCGAATTATTATAAATTTTTGAGAATAATTTAACGGCAGTTCATGGTTATGAAAATTAAACAGCACATTAATTATAAAAGATATTCTATCTTGTGTGACAGCAACATTACGTAATACACGAGAAAATTTGCTGGCAATATCCGATATTATTTCCTTAATTAACCGGCTTCTTGAGTACATTTAGACCAGGGTATGAGGACAGGCGATGGCTAACGCGCTGGTATCTGTGAAATCCTTAAGACTTAGCTACTCCGGCATTGGATGGGCTTTTCTGGACATCGACCGGGGATCTCCTTTCAGAAGACCATGTAGGCGGGATACAATTATTTGTAAACGGCATGCCTGTCGCATGGTCAAGATGAATGGTGCGGCAAGCCGAAATTTTGTTGTTGTTTAATGAAACTTCATCCTGATGGAATCAGTAAGCTTGAGTGGCATTAAGGACACCAGATATGCCCTGTTGGATGAAAGTGCCGTATTGTAGGAAGTCCGGCAGAAATCCGAATCTACGGTGTGACGGTGACGGGGGACGGCATTGAACATCCCGCGAAAAGGCCTTCGGACGGCGCGTGATCCATCCGGAAGCCTTTGGCTTTCAGCCTTCACCCCTGCGTCCTACCGGATCGGACAGGTCCATGCCGCCCCGACGGCCAGACGTGCAGCTCCGGTTATCAGACTCAAGCGGAGGTGGCGGGAGCACTTTAACTGGTGATGAGCGTTCTATGCGAGGAAGTCCATGAAAAATTTTTCGAAGTGCTCTAGCCCGAAGCTCTCGCACTCGATGGGGACCTCAATGACGGAGAAGGCGTCCAGGATCTCCTCGTCGCTGAGCGGGTTGAGCCCGAAGTCCATCACAAGTATCCTGTCGTATATCCCAAAGTTTATCCTGAAGTCGGTGTCGTCCCAGCCGAGCATCTTCCTCATTCCGTCATCGGCGAACCAGGTCCTGCGGATCCACGCCGGGGTGATGAGCATGGTCCGGTTCTTCTCAAGCTCCGCCACCCTGTCCTCGCCAACGAGCGCCCCCAGGCAGTTTCGTGTGGAGAGAACCGGGAAGCCGTGCGAGGCCGCCTGTGCCTTCAGGTCCGGGTGGCACCCGTAGCCTATCATGAGCCTCACCGAACCGTCCCCGTCCGTCACCTCTCCGAAGCACTCGTCCAGGCGGCTTTTCAGGATGTCCATGTCGTTGTGCAGTCCGGCCCCAATCCAGATGATATCCACTTCCATCTCCGGATGCCGGTCGAGCACCCACTTCATCTCGTCTTCCAGAACGTTGCACGCGATGAGTGTCCGCTTTACCATCTTTCACGTCTCCTTCCGTTCCGACCGATAGCTGGCGGCCGGGCCGTGTCCCGCAGGTATCGGTACGGGGCCATCCGTCCCCTTTCCTGCCGGTGCTTGTGTCGTGGGGATACGCCGCTGGGGGATGTACTCCCAACTTTTTCCGGCGTCCGGAAGGATTCTACCTCCCATATCGGGGAGACGGTGTAGCGCCGGCTACAAATGATGTTTTATTGCGGATGTATCCCTTGTTACTGCGCCTGGCTGAGTATTAGGGTCAAATGTTTCCCGGCTGGCCGCTCAGGCGGCCAGGCCGGTCGGAGGCCCCGAAGGGGGAGCTCCAGGGGGGAGTTCCCCCGGAGGGGCTTAAGCCATTCCGCAGTCATTTTCCGTACCGCCGGAATTGAAATGTGTCCGGACTTGACACCCGTTCTTCCCCCCTCCTGCCGGGATCGTGAAGGCGGGCGGCGTCTCGGGTGCCTCCGCGTCATCCATTGTCGGCCTCCGTGTCATCCATGTTTTTCCGAGTTGAGGTTAAGCCGTGGCCGACCTGGATTCCGGACAGAAGGTGCCGTGCCCTTCAAATTATTGTCGTATCGGGATAGGCGAAGCGCGAATGCGGGCGTCATGCAGCCTGAGGAGGATTCACATATGAGCTACTTACTGGCGTTTTCAGGAACTCCCGTCAAGGGAGGAACAATCGAGAAGGGCCTGAGGATGGTGCTTGACGCAGCCGGGGCTGAACGCAACGAACTGGTTCGGCTGGCGATGATGGACGTGAGGGTCTGTCTGGCTTGCAAGAAGTGCGTTCCGACGAACAGGTGCGCGATTCGCGACGACGTTAACCCCCTTCTCGAGAAGGTTCTTGAGTCGGACGCGTTCGTGATGAGCGGCTACCCGAGCTTCGGGTCGCTGAACGCCCTGATGAAGGTCTTCATAGAGCGCAACTGGCCGCTTAGGCACAACCGCGTCCTAACCCGAGGCAAGACGGGCGCGGCGGTCGTGGCAGGTTCTTCGATGCTGGATGAGCTGGACGACTACTTCAGACAATACTTCGAGGGATATCTCGGAATGCGTTTCCAGGGGACGTTGAAGCTTCGCGGGAACGTGCCCTGCATGAGCTGCGGCTACGGGGAAGACTGCGTCGGCAGCGGCTTCCTCCGCGAGTACGGTTCAGGGGCGAAAATTTCTCCGGACAAGTTCTACGACCCGGCCCGAGACCCGGACGCCGTCAGGCGGGCCAGGGAACTGGGCGAGTCGGTGGCGGTTTCCGTGTCCGGAGCGTAGGCTTTCCCCGCCCGTACGTCCCGAGCGGGGCATGGGCACCGGAAATGTCCTTCATGCTCCGGTTAC
>JAISEQ010000401.1 GCA_031264045.1 Deltaproteobacteria bacterium | reverse complement strand
CCCGTGGACCACCACCACGCGGGCCCCCAGTTCCCGCGCCCGCGCTATCATCCGGGGGATCTGGGAGGGGGGCACGTGGGTGAGCTCGCATCCCGGAATCACGGTGAAGCCGGGGTAGGCCTCCGAGAGGGGGCCGGCGGCCGCGGCGGCGGCCCTCACCAGGGCCTCCAGGTTGGACTGGTCCGCATGGTCGGTTATGCCCAGGAAGGCGTAGCCGGAGAGCCTGGCCCTCTGGGCCAGCTCGGCCGGGCAGAGCTCCCCGTCCGAATGGAAGGTGTGCGTGTGGAGATCGCACACCCTCATGTCCGCCGACACTCCCATGATCCCTCCGCGGGGCGGCAGAAGGCCCCCCGCCGCGAAACGGCGCTTCCCGGACGGGACGTTCCGGGGGCCCGCGCTGAGCCCGCGAGCATCCCCCGCCCGTGGGCGGGTGCCCCTCCGGAGGAGGAGGCCCCGGGGCCGGGAACGCGGCGCCGGCGCCCTTGCCCGAGCGCGGCTACGGGGCCGCAGTCCCCTCCGGGAACTGGACCTTCATTATGAGGGTCTTCATGCCCTTCTCGAAGTTCACGCGGATCTTGTTGGGGGGGATTACCGCCTTCACGATGCCGAGCCCGAAGGCGGGGTGCTCGATGTGCTGGTTGGCGGCGTACGAGCCCGCCAGGGTGTAGGCGATTATCTTGGAGGGGGGGGAGGCGCGCATTTCCTCCCACTCCTTGCGGAGGATGGCTTCAGCGTCCTCCAGGCCCTTGCCCCGGTCCTTGGCCGCGCGGGGCTTCGCGGCGGGCTTCCTGGCCTCGGACTGGCCGGACTTGGCGGAGTCCTCCCTGGCCTTGGCCGGCTTCGAAGCCTTCCCTGCCTTGGAGGCGGACCGGGCCTTGCCGGCCGCGGAGTCCAGGGCCCGCTCCACGCCGTAGGGGTCATCGTCCTCTGCGGCCTCGAAGCCGGGCTCGTCCTCGAGCTCCGAGCCAACGTCCGGAAAGTCGGCGTCCACGGAAAGGGAGGCCACGAACTCGTCGTCCTCGTCCGCGGACAGATCCTCCGCCATGTCATCGGCCTCGTCGGCCAGCACGTTGGAGATGTCCTCCAGCTCCTCGACGGTGACGTTCTCCGGGGAGGTCTTCTGATCCTTCCTGGCCGGCCTCGACGGCCTCGCGGCGGGGGGCCTGGCGGCGGGTGTCACGGAGGGCGCTGGCCCCGCGAAGGGGGTGACGTCTGTCGATGCCGTGCCCCCCCGGGCGGCGCCCGCGCGGAAGTCAGTGATCTCCGTGACGTAGGTCCCGAGGGCGTCCGTGACGGGGGCCTTGGCCGGGGACGGGGCCTCTCCCGGGGCCGCCTTCTTGCGGGAGACGGTCTGGGGCCTGGCCGCGGCGGCTCCGGAAGGCGGCTCCACCTCGACGGGCTTCTTGTAGACGTGCTTGCCGTTGCAGGCCAGGCACTCGCACTTGTAGGGCGTCCCGGTCTCCTTCATGCTGATGATGCGGTGGGTGGTGGCCCTCCCGCACTTCTTGCACTGGGACTCTATCTCCCCGCCCACCCGGATCTCGTCGTTGGGTCTAACCAGGTCCATTGATGCTCCTCCGTGAAACGCCGTCCCCCCGGGCAACGCCGCGGGACTCCCCGGAAGGCGCTTTCGGCCGCCCTCCGGCACTCCCGGCCCCCGGAGGGGCCGAAAACCCTTGAAAACCTCGCCCGGCGGGACTCGCCCGCCGGATACCCGGAAACTCAAGCGGCGGCTCCCCGCCGGATACCCGGAAACTCAAGCCGGGGGCGCCCCGCCGGAAACCACGAAACCCGGGAGGCGGCGCCCCGCCGCGCCCGTCTCAGTTCCTCAAGCTGTGGATCGGCGCCGGCACGCGCCCGCCGAGCCCTATGAAGTCCGCAGCTCCGGGCAGATCGCGCACCTGCATCACGGCTGCGCCGCCAAGGAGGCCTCCCCAGCTGACCGGATCCCCCGGTCCCTTGCCGGGGACGGGGACCAGGCGGCAGGCCGTGGTCTTGTGGTTGACCACCCCAATGGCCATCTCGTCGGCTATGACTGCGGAGACGGTGGCGGCGGAGGTGTCCCCGGGGATGGGGACCATGTCCAGGCCCACGGAACAGACCGAGGTCATGGCCTCGAGCTTCTCGAGGGTGAGCATGCCGTCCCTAGCGGCCTGGGCTATGGCCAGATCCTCGGAGACTGGGATGAAGGCCCCGGATAGCCCGCCCACGTGGCTGGAGGCGAAGGCCCCGCCCTTCTTCACGGCGTCGTTTATCAGGGCCAGGAGGGCCGTGGAGCCCGGGGCGCCCACGCAGTCGAGCCCGAAGGAGCGGAAGATCTCGCCCACGCTGTCGCCCACCTGGGGGGAGGGGGCGAGCGACAGATCAACCACCCCGAAGGGGAGCCCCAGGATGGAGGCGACCTCGCGGCCCAGGATCTCGCCCGCGCGGGTGACCTTGTAGGCGGTGCGCTTGACCGTCTCGGAGAGATCGCCAAGTCCCGGCCTGGCGCCGTCCCTGAAGGCCCGGTCCACGGCTTTGCGGACCACCCCCGGGCCGGAGACGCCCACGTTTATCACCGCGTCCGGCTCCCCGGGGCCGGAGAACGCGCCGGCCATGAAGGGCATGTCCGGGGGGATGTTCGCGAAGACGACCAGCTTGGCGCAGCCCAGGCCGTCTCTATCGGCGGTGAGCCTGGCGGTCTCCAGTATGATCTCCCCCATCCTGGCCACGGCGTCCATGTTGATGCCGTCGCGGCTGGAGGCTACGTTTACGGAGGAGCAGACCCTCCCGGTCTCCGAAAGGGCCTGGGGTATGCTCGAGATTAGCGTCTCGTCCCCCCTGGAGAAGCCCTTCTCCACCATCGCCCCGT
>JAISEQ010000314.1 GCA_031264045.1 Deltaproteobacteria bacterium | reverse complement strand
AGTCCTGGTAGAGGGAATGGCGTTCCTGTTCAGGCGGGTTGTTGTTCTAATGCTGGGGATGTTGTTCCAGGTGCAGGGGGGAGGCTGTCCTGGAGCAGGGAAAGTTGTCCGGGACCTGGTGGGGGGAGGTGGTCTTCTCCCCTGTGAACGGATACGCGGACATGAGTTATGATATTGGCGAAATTTCTTGAATAATACCGGGCATTTATCTTCATTTCAGACGGGATGGCATCGTTAATTGCCAATTATTCTTAACGAGTTAAATTTATACGCCCTGCATCAGCAGCAGGATTTTCTTTCAAGATTGAAAGTTCAAGTCTTCCCCGCGCCATGCCCGCACCTGCCGTGCCCCGGCTTCCAGGGTATCCTGGAGGTCCGGGGGATGTTCTCGTGCGTTTGCCGGAGATCGCCACGATGAAATTCTTTTGAGGCAAAATTTAAATTTTATTTACAATCGAATGACAAAAATTATAAAAGCCAGTGGTAAAACCTTATCACAAAACAGGGAAACCTGGATGACCGCCTGGCCTACGGCAGGCCGAGACGGTAGCGCGGGGACGGACATCTGCCTTTCCATCTTTTCCGGGAGCGGCTTTAGGCAGGCCGGGCCCCCGAAGATCGGGCGTCCCGTTTCGATGGTGGAAGATGTCGGAGCCCGGCGAGATTTTTCTTCCGGACGGACCGGTCGGCATCAAGTCGGCCGGTGCGGCATTACTGTTGGAGAGGTGTTCTGCATCAGATTCCGCAAGGTGTTCTGCATCAGATTCCGCAAGGTGTTCTGCATCAGATTCCGCAAGGTGTTCTGCATCAGATTCCGCAAGGTGTTCTGCATCAGATTCCGCAGGTCCTGGCAACGTCTGTGTAAATCGTAGAACGCATGTCCTGTTCAGTTGAGGCATATGAATTATTTCCAAGGGTTTTTTCCGCAAAGCCTTCCTGGCGACCGGCGGTTATAGAGGTGCGGAGTTCATTCGAGTTTCATCCGGCTCTGAGGATTGATTCCCCAACGGGACCGGCTTGGGCAGTCGGGTCCGATGCGGGAAAACGATGGACAACCCGCAGTCGTAAGGCGCGTCCTGCGCCGGCAATATGGTTTTGCCTTCCAGGCTTTCGCAGGAAACGACGCATTCTCAGTTAACGATGCGTCTGTCATCAGATCTCCGGACATTATTTTAGTCAGATCTCCTGACATTGTTTTCGCATGAGACGCATCTGAAAAATTTTTATGGCGATACTTGCGATATCTTCGATGTCATCTGCATAACCGATATATGGCCAGGCATCGGAAACGGAAATTTGTATCGTGGCTATTAATTGAAATGTCTAGTTTCTATGGCTGATCCGATTTTTTATTGGTGATCCGAGTTTCTATGGCTGGAACTGACGGATATCAATGCGTCTGGCGTAACAGGCAAAGATAGTATTCGTTTTGTACATCCATTTCAGAGCGGCTATGTCTTCGGCAGTTGATAATTTCAATCAGAATCAGGAAATGCGGGGACATCACGTCATCCTGATGCCTCCGGAGACGTCATGGAGGAGGAATGGTGCGGCGCGATTTGCTTGCCTCTCCTCATCGGAAGAATCTTACGGGTTTTGGAGTCAGTCCGTCAGCATACCCATGCCGTCCGGACTGCTCCTCCTTCATGCCGTTTCAATCCCTTTCATAAGAATTCGAGGGTCTGCCGCCACGGGATACGGAACCGGAGGCGGGAGAGATTTTCACCCTGACTCAGTGAAGCGGCGAAAGGCCGTTATGGTCAGGGAATCCCTACAGATGATGTGCAGGAGGTGA
Organism: Deltaproteobacteria bacterium; assembly: GCA_031264045.1. GTDB lineage: Bacteria > Desulfobacterota > Desulfarculia > Adiutricales > Adiutricaceae > JAIRZX01. The sequence goes on along the minus strand of JAISEQ010000314.1, from coordinate 1,969 downwards.
AGATGAAAACTGACGTTCGAATGAAGAGTTAGGGCTGCGGATTACCCTCGACGCCTATAGAGGGCAAACCGCAAGCCCGCCCGCTTGCACATAAGCCGTAAGTCGGCCGAAGGGGGTGAGGGTACACCCCCCCGGCATGGGGATACGACCCCGACCTGACATTTTCCCCTGCCAACCGGTCTGCGGCTCGCTCATGGAATCAAGGTTGAAGGAACAGGTTTCAAGGAGAAACAGGAGAAACAGGATGAAGTTCAGAACAGTCGTTTTGGCTCTCGTTGCGGCGGCCGCATTTCAGGTATGGGTGGCTCCTTTCGCCTCCGCGGAGTCCCCGGTGACGTTTTCCGGATATCTGAGGCTCCGGACATTCGCCCTGGGAGGGTTCTTCTCCAACAGCCCCGATCTCGACAAGGTGAGCGACCGCTTCGCGGTCACCAGGCTCAGGGTGAACGTGTCGTTCAAGCCCACCGACAACGTGGAGATAAGGTGGAGGTTCCACGGCCCCCACGCCGCCCGCTGGGGGACCACTGCCACCGGAGGGACCGGTGACTTCACGCTCTATTCCCTCTACTTCTTCGGCATAGTGAAGACCGACTGGGGCACCATAAGCGCCGGGCGCGTCAGTTCGGACATAGACTCGGCCGGGCTCAAGACCCTGGGCTACACCCCGGCATGGGGTTTCAGCTCGCAGGGCTGGATCTTCGACCGCGACTCCGAAAACGACGGGGTCATGTACTACAACGAGTGGGAAAACGGCTTCGGGCTCAAGGCCTTCTACGTGAAGAGGGCTTCCAGGCCCCCGTACTACTCTTCAGGAGGGGTCGAGAGGTACTTCAAGGACGCCGACTACGACCGCGTCTCCGTCGAGCCGTTTTACAAGTGGGAGAGCGGGGCTGCCTCCCTGGCCGTCCAGTACGACAGGAACAGCTACGACTACACCTACGGGACCAACATCGCCGCCGTCGCCAGCGTCAATCCGCCGACGGCCGACGTGGACACGAACTACGTCGTCACCATCAATCCGGCACTGATCCAGAGCTGGGCCGTCGGCGTCGACAAGTCCCTCACCTTCCACGCCGAGGCCAAGTACGCCTTCGGGAAGAGGAGGCCCGGTCCGGTGAACGGCGAGAAGCAGAGGGAAATCACCCAGGACGGCTTCGGGGCCTATGCCGACCTTACCCTGAGCTATCCCCAGGGCGACGCGTCCCTTGCCGGATGGTACTTCCGGGGGAACGACGCCGGCGTGGGCCACGCCATAGGCGCCCAGAGCGACTACAAGGACCACGGCCTCGTGAACGCGGGCGAGGGCTTCTATCCCTTCCTCCTGTTCAATTACGGGAACAGCTCGCTCGCGAGCAACAACGCCGCGATCAACCTCGAGGGATATCAGTCGCCGGGACACTGGGCGGCCGCCCTGCTCGGCAACCACAAGCTGAACGATTACGTGACTCTCAACTATGCCGTGGGAACCTTCAGGAAAACCAACGACTATTACCTGACGGACGACAAGAAGGCCTCCAGGTCCCTGGGCTCCGAGATCGACCTCGGCCTCACGGTCAAGATCATGGACAATCTGCTCTGGCAGACCAAGTTCGCGCTCTTCGATGCCGGCCACTATTACAGCGACCGTTACGATCGTCCGGAATTCAACAGGAACATCTGGGGCTGGGCAAACGAGTTCCTGTTCACCTTCTAGTTCGGGACAGTCCAGGATGTTCCATCGGCTTTCACTTTCGGCCGCGGACGGGGTTCTCCCCTCCGCGGCCTTTCGCTTCCGCCTTTCCCTCCGCTACCGCCATTCGCTTCCGCCTTTCCCCCCGCTACCGACTTTCGCTTCCCAATTTCCCTCCGCTTCCGTCATTCCCTTCCCAATTTCCCTCCGCTTCCGCCTTTCGCTCCCCCTTTCCCTCCGCTTCCGCCTTTCCCCCAGCGACCGCGTTACGCTACCCAACTGCCCTCCGCTGCCGCAGAT
>JAISEQ010000090.1 GCA_031264045.1 Deltaproteobacteria bacterium | reverse complement strand
TCCCCGTCCCGGCCCCGCAACCTTCCCGCTGCCCCGCGAAGTCCTCCCGCCGCCTCTCCCCTCCCCGTCCCGGCCCCGCAGCCCGTCCCGCTGCCCCGCGAAGTCCTCCCGCCGCCTCTCCCCTCCCCGTCCCGGCCCCGCAACCCTTCCGGATTTACCCCGGATGCCCTCCCGAACCGGATCTCCCGCCACGCACCTCCGAATCCCCCATCCGTTTTTCAGATTCCCTGCCCAGCCCTCCCGCCCGGGACGCGGGAAGGGTTTTCCCGCTCCGCGCCGCTCCCGACAGACAGCCGGAGCGCCCGGCCGCCTGCCCGGCCCGGTCGTGAAGCCGTCCCGGATCCCCCCTCATACCGGATCTCAGAATCCCAAAAATTATTTTAAAACATGAATTCTCGTCAGATAATCCGAAAAACGCAAATGCGGCACAGTTCATTAAAATACACTGATTCGGAAAGTCCCGCCGACTCTGCAGGACGCACCGGCCCGGAGCGGCGGCAGCCTCAAGGACCGCATGCCCAGCAACCGTCAGGGACGCTCCGCGCAAGGACCTCCGCGAGACGCGCCCCCCCATGGCGTTTCCGGCCGCAGAACGGACGAGGGGCATCCGCAATCCGGCCCCCGCCGCGGCCGGATCCCGTCCCGGGGCCGCCGCAGCGCCCTCCGGACCGGTCAGGAAATGCGGCTTCCGGTCCCGTGCCACGCGGCATCGAACGCTTCCCGGCCGCCGCCCCCGATCCCGCACCGAACGGGGGAAGACGCCGTCGGACACGGCCGAACACGCTCCTCAGCCCGCGCCGGGCCGTCCCCGATCCTGCGGTTCCCGGCGGGAGTCAGTCGTCCGGAGTCCCTGCCGGCATCGGCGGGAGGATCTTTCTCACGTACACGGCGAGCGCGGAGAGCGCGGCGGGGGTCACCCCGCGGAGCCTCCCCGCCTGGCCCAGGGTCGATGGCCTGTGGCCGTCCAGGGCCTCGGCGGCCTCGCGGGACAGGCCGGGCACGGCGTAGAAGTCCACCGCCGGCGGCACCGCGGTGCCTTCCTGGCGGCGGAGCCTCCCGATCTCGTCGGCCTGGCGGCCCAGGTAGCCCGCGAACTTTATCTCCGTCTCCAGGGTGAGCCTGGCGTCCGCGCCCAGCTCGCCCAGCTCGGGGAAGAGCGCCTCCAAGTGGCCGATCCGGACGCGGGGCCGCCTCAGGTACTCCGAGGCGCGCACGGGCCCGCCCAGGGCGGCGTCCCGCTCCGGAACCCCGAACTCGAGCTGCAGGCGCCTGGCCAGTTCCGGGGTCACGCGGGACGACTCGAGCATCTCCCGACCCTTTCCTATGGACCGGAGCTTCACCCCGAGGAGCCTCTCCCGTTCGGCGTCCAGAAGCCCGAGCCTGACGGCCGCCGCATGCATCCGCATGTCCGCGTTGTCCTCGCGGAGGGAAAGCCTCCACTCCGCGCGGCTCGTGAACATCCGGTACGGTTCGGAGACGCCCAGGACCGTCAGGTCGTCGAACATGACGCCCATCAGTGCCTCGCCGCGGCCCAGGAAGAATGGTTCCCCCCCACCGGCCCGCCAGGCCGCCATGGCCCCCGCCCAAATGCCCTGGGCGCCCGCCTCCTCGTAGCCGCTGGTGCCGTTTATCTGGCCCGCCATGAACAGGCCCTTGACCTTGAGGGACTCCAGGGACGGGGCCAGATCCCTCGGATCCGAGAAGTCGTACTCTATGGCATACCCCGGCCGCGCGACGACGGATCTCTCAAGCCCCCTTATGGTGCGGAGGGCCTCGGCCTGGACTTCCGGGGCGAGCCCGGTGGGGAGCCCTCCGGGATAGACCAGATCCGGCCCGTCCGGCTCCAGGAACACCTGGTGGCGCGGCCGGTCGGGGTAGCGGGCTATCTTGTCCTCCAGGGACGGGCAGTAGCGCGGGCCCGAGGAGACGGGGTTCTCGGCGTAGATGATGGACGTGGCCAGGCTTTCGCGGACTATGCGGTGGGTCTCCTCCCCGGTCCAGGTGAGATGGCAGGAGACCGAGTTGTTGGGGGGACCGCTCAGCACGGAGAACGGCCTTGCCCCGGGGTCCCCCGGCTGCTCCTCCAGATCCGAAACGTCCACGGTCCCGGCGAATATCCTGGGCGCCGTGCTTGTGGACAGCCTCCCCAGACGGTGCCCCAGAGCCTCCAGCGGCCCCTTCAGGCCGTCCGCGGGAGGCTCGCCGACCCTTCCCCCCGGCACGGATTCCAGCCCGTGGTACACCCGGCCGTTCCAGAACGTCCCGCCGGTCAGGACAAGCGCCCCGCACCGTATCTCGCGCCCGTCCGAGAGCGTGACGCCGCGGACCCTCCCCCCAGAAGCGGACACGCCCGCGCACTCGCCCTCGATGAAGCTCAGGCCCTTCTGGTCCATGACGAACTCGCGGGCCAGCCCGGCATACAGCCCGCGGTCCACAAGGTTGCGGGTGGCCCGCGCCGCCGGGCCCTTGGACTCGCCCAGGACGCGGCACTGCACCGCGGCCAGGTCCGCCCCCCTCGGCGCCCAGCCCCCCAGGGCGTCCACCTCCCTCAGGAGCCCGCCCTTGGCGGGCCCCCCGAAGGCGGGATTGCAGGACAGCACTCCCACGGTATCGCGCCTCAGGGACACGAGAAGGGTCCTGGCCCCCATGCGGGCCGCCGCGAGCGAGGCCTCGATGCCCGCGTGCCCGCCTCCCACGACCGCCACGTCGAAAAGCATATCTTTCCCCGTCCCGGCCCGCGCTTCCGCCGGGCCGGAGCCGCCCGGCCGCACGGGGCTGTCCTGCGGGCCGATGCCGCCCCGCCCCGCGACCGGAGGCGCCGGGTCATCCCGATCCGGACGGGCGGACGGCCGTGAAATTGCCCCGGGGGAGCCGGGGGGGAAGACTTTCCCGCGCCCGCCCGGCCCCGCGGCGGAAAACTCGCAAAGGATAGGGCAAGCCGCCGATTTTTACAAGGAGCTGAACGGTTACTCTCCTCCAGCCTTTGGGGGGCCCCAATGGTTACTCCCCTCCAGCCTTTGGGGGGCCCCAATGGTCACTCCCCTCCAGCCTTTGGGGGGCCCCTCAGCCCGATGGGCGCGGCTTTGCTTGAGAAGTTGCTCCCAAGTCCCCGGGAGCCTTCACGGTTGCGGGCGAAGGCGGGGAAGGGCGGTGTCGGCGACGCGCAAGCCCAAGACGGCGGTTAACCGCCGACTTCAGGAGAGGGTCCCGGTCAGCAAGGCGTAACGGCAAGGCTGGCGGGCACTGTTCCGGGACGGCGGGGGGAGTTTGCCGTGCGGGCTCCGGCGCGCCGATCGGTGTCGAGCGCACCTGCGGTTGCCGCAGCCCTGGAGCACTGAGCGGTCGGGCTTTCGACGGGACGCAAGCCGACGGTACAATGCCGGGCAAGCTGCCCCGGCGGTCCCGTCCCGGCAAGACCTTCCGAGCGTCGGCCTTCAGGCCGGCGCGGCACCGTTCCGGCCGAACGTGTCGGGACGTCCCGGGGGGCTTGCCACCCCGGCATCCGCCCGCCCGGGCCAGTCACACGACCCCGTTCCGCGCCGGGCTTCCCGAATGACGGCCCGGCCCTGCCGAGCAAAGGACAGTTCCATGCCGCTCGCTTGTTCCCCTGCCGTCCCGCCCTTTAAGGCTGTCCCATGTCCTGCCGCGGCCCTGGCGGCCATGGCCGCCCTCGCAGTCCTCTCCGCAGTCATGCCGATGCCGGCGGTTGCACAGAACGGCGGTTGGACCGCCTTTCGGACCGTCTTCGAACCGGCCGCTCTGGGGGTGGACGTTACGGTGATGATCCCCCCCGGCTTCGACGCCTCCCCCCAGGCTCTGCCCGGGGTCCTGAAGCAGTTCGTGAGAGTCTACGGGGAAGAAGAGCGGCTGGCCTACGTCTCAGTGCTCGTCACGCCGACGGAATTCTTCCCGCCGGAAACCCGCCCGACCAGGCTGTTCAGAGACAGCCAGGGCGGTTGGATAGCGGCCCTCGCGGAACCGGCCATGGAAATGCTCGCCAAGTCTTTACGGGGGTATGCAGGAAGCCGCGTCCACTACTACCGGAGCTATCCGGCGGTCGACGTGACCGTCAGGCAGAACCCGGCCAACGGCCTGCATGCGACCTGGATCGAATCCGACGTTCGTCTTGTCATGTACGGAGACGAGTCGGTGAAGCTGGAGTGCGGCGACATATCGTCAGGCCCAGGAGGCTTCCACGCCGCGACTTCGGCGGCGGTCTGCCGGCCGTTTTTCGACAGCCTCTCCTTCGGCAGGTGACTCCCCGGCCTTGCCCGCTGCCCCGTCACAAACGGACTGCGGAACAGAGGCGCGGCAACCCTCTGGCCGGAGGCCTTGCCTGTCCTAGCCCCTCCGGCGAGGCGACCCCTGCGGTGTCAGCGCGACCGTGCCTTCGGTGTTCCGCGGCAGTCCGATGTTGCCGAAGACATTACAGATCCGGTAGTCACAACTCCGTATAATACATTTTAGTGACATAAATCAAATATGCCAAATCCTATTACAAAAGCGATTCTGCAGAAGTCTCCGAAATAGTTTTGCCTCCCGAATTATCAGGCAAAAACAACAAACAGCTTGATTCCCCCACTGATGCCGCATTCCACCAGATATATAGACAAGGATTATCTTCTGCCTTTCATCGGGACCAAACAACCTGTCCGTGTTGAAGCCGTAGCCGTATGGGGCAGAAATCATGTGAGGATCAGAAGCTTTCCCGCAGATAAGATCATTCAAAGGCCGCATGAACGGAGCCGCCGCAATAATTCAAAATATACCGATAAATTAATCGCGCCTGTCTCCATCAGCGTGAACCCGGTGGGCGTCAAGACGCGAGGCCGCCGTTTAAAGGCATAGGCAGAAGGGCAATGAGGAGGGTTCCCGACTGAGCTTGAGGTTTTTGCACGATAATTGCACTAAATTATTTCAAATGTCAATTTCACTGTCACGAAACTCCCGACGGGCTCCCGCCGTCCCGGCGGCGGCCGCCAATCACGGAGTGCGGAGGTGACTGGACCTGCCAGGCAACAAGCTGTTCCGGGGCAGACTTTGCCCGCAGTCGGCCTTACAGCTTTAGAACTTCATACCCATGCTCTGAAGAGTGCGCAGAGGCCGGAAGGCAGGCATAAGACTTTTCCATTTACAATTTTGAAGAACAAAAATTTTGATTGATGGACTTATTTTACTGAAATTGCTTGACAAATTGGATCTGAAATGCTATATTGGTTTTAAGTTCCTGGTACGCATTGTACCAGACAAGATAACCGCAGTTACTGCCGGAGTGGAAAATTTGGCTGCCGGCCCTGAAACCGCAACTGTCCAAGCGACTCATGTTCCAGCTGGTGAGTTGCCAGTGGATCCTGCCAGCCACGAAAGGTCTGCCGATTTATTGCGGCGGCGTCATATATTTGAATTTTTACCTATGGCTGCGTTGCGGGATGTCTTCGGTGTACCTGGGCAGGTGCATGGGTTGCCCGACACCTAACCCAACATGGACACGGTCATCTTACTAAGACCTCTGTTCTTCCATGCTGATCGGGATGCTGATCCGCAGAGTTTATCAGTCCGAGTTTTTATGGTAATATGGATTTGCGGTAGCGAAACCAGCCCGCCGGGCCCGGTCGGCACATGCCGCGACACTGAAACTCTTCTTTTCCGCTTCAGGTGATGTCATGATCTCAAAACCGACTAAACGCTTCAATACGGTCGGCGTCTGCAAGCCTGCAGATCATTATATGATACCTCCTCTCCCGCGTCTTCCAGATGTAAACAATTTGATAGATGATAAATTCTATTTCGTCCTCCACGCGCCGCGCCAGTCAGGCAAAACCACCTGTCTGGAAGCCTTGACAGAAAAGATTAATTCTGAGGGTCAGCACTACGCCGTCAACTGCTCTCTGGACTCTTTGAGGAATATCGAAGACGATTTGAAGGCCATGGACATGGTCACCAACGAGATCAATGCAGGGCTTGGGGAGTCCAGAGTCCCCGAAATCAGAGAACTGGCCTTCAGTTTCGACGGTAGCCCATACAGGACCCAACCTAACCTCAAGGTGCGGTATCTGTTGAGAAGCCTGTGTAGGTCTTTGGACAGGGAACTGATAGTCTTCTTCGATGAGGCCGACTGCTTACATGAAAATCCCCTTGTCATGTTCCTGGTTCAGATAAGGGCTGGCTATCTCAAGCGTTCCGATTCTCCGGAAACCATGTTTCCGAGATCGCTGGCTCTTGTCGGCATGCGGGACATAAGGGACTATCTGTACAGGATCCGGCCAGAGGAACGGAGCACCGGATTGGGCAGCCCTTTCAACGTAAGAGAGGAGTCTCTGACCCTGGCCGACTTCACCTTTGAGGAAATCGGGGCCCTCTACTGGCAGCACACGGAGGAGACGGGACAGATCTTCGAACCCGGTGCCGTAGAGAGGGTCTGGTTCTGGACCGAAGGCCAGCCCTGGCTGGTCAACGCCTTGGCCGATGACGTCATATATAAAAGGTTTAAAAAAGATTATTCCAGAGCAATCACGGGAGCCGACATAGACCAGTCTGCCCGGAATTTGATTCTGCGCAACCCGCCCCATTTTGACTCTCTCCTTGAACGGCTCAAGGAACCGAGAGTCAGACGGGTAATTGAACCCGTCATTACCGGTGCCGGCATCTTACCTGGAAATGTTCCAACAGATGATGCCGAATATACAATTGATCTCGGATTGCTGAAGGGCAATCCCGATGACAACGTTTCCTTCAGAGCGTCAAACCCCATCTACGGGGAAGTGATTGTTCGAGCTCTTACCAGGAAGCTTCAGAAGGATGTTCCGCCTCAACTGGCAAACAGGTGGATGGACGGGACCAGGCTCGACATGGACGGCCTTCTCAGGGCCTTCCAGTTATATTGGCGCACAAACGCCAACATAAACGAGAAGTCCATTGGAAAATCAGTTGAGGAGGAAACCCAGGATAATGAGAGAATTGATCGTCTTCTTTCTATTCCAGACCTTGCCGACAAGTACAAAGTTAAACAGGAAATAGTCGAGATCATCAGTAAAAACAGGAGAGGTTTCTCCACCGAGGACATCCCGCATAACGTCTTGAACGCTTTCCTGCAAAGGGTCTTGAACGGAGGAGCCGACTTTATTCAGAGGGAATGCGCTTTGGGGAGAACCAGGGCTGACATATGCGTCAGTTACAAGGGCATCTACTATCCCCTGGAACTGAAGATCAAGGGAGCCGAGGCTCTGAATGATAGCCTTAAACAGCTGTCCGGATATATGGACAAATGCGGAGCAACCGTGGGCTGGCTGATTGTCTTTGATTTGTATTTCAAAAAACTTTGGAGAGACAAACAGTTCTGGGATACGCAATCATTAAACGGTCATACCATTCATGTTGTGGGATGCTGACGTATACGTATTGAGTGTAAGTTTATTTAACCAGATTCTGGACTATATATAGTTATGCAGTCTGATAAAATAGACAGTAAATATTATGCAGATGATATATCGATCCTTCCGTAATCGTTAGACGTATGGATTTTACTGATATCTTACTTTTATTATTCATAATTTTTCCGAAATACCTTGTGATGCAATCATTGGATAATCAATTATCAATCTAATCTATCTTACAAAATCAGAATTTTTTTCATCTGCTTATATTTAAGAAATGAGCGAACAAATCAACTTATTAAAAACACATATGCATTTTACACCGCCATGGAAAATTATGATTGCCTGTATCTTGTCTATATTTTAAAATATTAGTTTGGTAGAAAATTTCTTAAAATTATTCGCTTGTTTTCTCTTGCAACATAGGGATTCTCAAATCAAGTTATAAACATAACATTTGGCATCTACTCGATGTTCCATAATTTTTAAAGTTAATTTTTGAACGCATCATAATATGTGACAAAATTTATCCATTGTTGTCAAAAACTTTTAATCAGTAAATTCTGTTCGTATTTATAATCAAATTCTTTCACCATTATTAACTGCAAAATAACCGGACCCTAAATTATGTTAACGTCAAGCATGAGGAGCCGACTGGCATGATCAATTACTCAATTACGATACTGAGGTTTGCTTTTTACAAAACATATCTAGAATATTTACAGGGAACGTTCTCATCTCTAAGGTGTCCGAAAAATTCATAAAATATTTCTGGCAAATACGGCGATCTAAACGGACAACGGGTGAGGACGCCTATAACTCCGTGTGAGCCGAAATATCCGGAGCCAATCGAATCCGTCAAAAAGGAGATTCGACTGCAAAAAACTTCCCTTCCGATGTGAGGGTGAATGCTATGAGTTTTCGGAATGAAACTCCCTTCGTTTAAGCTAAATTCTCACCAATTCGAGCTTCCCTTGCGCACGCGCAATGGTCTCCAAAAAGCTTAAGGAGGGCTTTTTGCAGTGGGATCAAAGGTGAAGCGTCAGTCAAAAAGATGAAGCAACAAATTCGGCCGTACCCGGAGAGTCCGGCCTTCCGCACCGCCGTTCCTCCCGCCCCACCGGCCGAAGAGACGGAGAGCGGACATCCCGATTCTGAAGGCGGACCAGCGAATCCCGGCGGCTGACGCTGACGCCTGAAACCTGCGGCGAAACCGGGTAAAGTTCCGCGGAAGTCCGGCTTCAGGAGTTCCGCCCGGA
>JAISEQ010000141.1 GCA_031264045.1 Deltaproteobacteria bacterium | reverse complement strand
AGCAATAAGTTTATCCAATTATCTTACCCAAACGTCAAGTTCATGCGGCAACCCATCATTGCCGTTCTGCCTATGTGTTTATACCATAGCCTCGGGTCTTGACGCCCACCAGATTCACGTTGATGGTGAGATGCGCAATTAATTTTACTGTCTATTTTGAATTATTGCGATGGCATCATGAATAGCCAGAATCCTTATGGATTAACGCATTTCCTTGAACCGGCCCTCACTGGTCCCGCGCCTTAGCTCATGCAACCTCATCCCAGTTGCCGATGATCCCGACCTGAAGCCCCGGACCGCAAAGGACGCGGGGGCCTGGTCCGGTACAGTGACGCCGCCGCTCCGGGTTCCGGAGGGGGACCGCCCAGGACCTTATGATTCGCGGCACAAGCTTCAGGTTCCCGTCCCGGACCCGCTCCGTCAGCCCCGGGCCACCATGCCGGCAGTCCCTGTCCGTCATTTCGGCACGGCCCGCTTAGGCACGAGACCCGGACTCCTAACGGGCTCCCGTCAATGGACCGTCGGCCTCCATCCATGTCCTATGAGTGTGCAAAGCCCTGCTCAAGGAATGCCTGCCATCCGCAGGCCGCGCCGTCATCCCGGCCTCCACGCCCGAGACCACGTCCCCATGACAGCCGTCACGCCGCCGTCCCCCTTCCGCAGTCACGTCCGCCAACACCTGGAAACCTTAACTTCCGCCCCGCCACCGGCCGCCTTCCCCACGATTGCCGTCACGCCGCCGTCCCCCTTCCGCAGTCACGTCCGCCTACACCCGGAAACCTTAACTTCCGCCCCGCCATCGGCCGCCGTCCCAACGATTGCCGTCACGCCGCCGTCCCCACGACAGCCGTCAGGTCCTCCCAGCTCCCCCCCTCACGAAAACGCGAAGGGGGCCGCGGATCCGGAGTTTTCCGGACCTGCGGCCCCCTTCGTCGGCGCTTCACGCCCCGCGGCGCCCGGCGTCCCGGGGAGCGGGCGGAGGCTCCGCCCTACTGCTCGGGCATGTCCGGGCTCCAGGAGGGGAGCGACTGGGAGCCCGTGAACTCCGGGATGAGCGGCTGCTGGCGATCGCCGTTCGCGGCCATCACGTAGAGCTGGCTCCTGCCCCCGCGGGTGGAGGAGAAGACTATCATGCGGCCGTCCGGGGAGAAGCTCGGATGGCGGTTCAGGCCCTGACCGCCCGTGAGCTGGGTGTAGCCGCCGCCCCCCGCGTCCACGACCGCCACGTCTCGCTCCCGGACCACGAAGGCTATCTTGTCACCCTTGGGGGAGAAGGACGGGTCGGTGGCCTTGCCTCCGGGGGAGATGCGGGTGCCCCCCCCTCCTGACGCGGAGCCCACGTAGATGCCGGCCGATCCCCCCTGGTCCGAGACGTACGCCATCCTGCCGTCGGCGGAGAAGGTCGGGGAGATCTCGATGCCGGAGCCGTGGGTGATGACCCTGGGCCTGCGGCCCTCGAATACGGCTATGTTGGTGCTGGTGTTGCCGGAGAAGCCCGCCGCCACGGTTCCGTCGGGCATGAAGGCGGGAGCTATCACCAGCTCGCCGGAGTACGCGACCTTGCCGTCCACCACCAGCTCGCATCCCTTCCTGGTCCTGCGCGTCCAGGCGGTGCGGTTGCCGCGCCCCAGGGTCGGGTGCATGACCCCGAAGCCGCCCCCGCCGACTCCGAACGCCTCGTCGGAGCCCAGTTCCGTCATCATGACAGACTCGCCGGAGAGGAAGATTATCTTGGAGCCGAAGACGCCGGGCTCGCCCGTGACCGCGAGTATCACCTCGTTGGTGAACTTGTTGATCATCTGGCGGGCCTCCTTGAGCGGGCCGGTGTAGCGTTTGGCGATCCTCTGGGTGCCCGTGGACACGTCGAAGAGCCTCATCTCCATCGTGGCCCTGGACCCCGACACCTGGACGGCCCCCTTGATGACGAAGTTGGCCCCGATCTGCGCCCAGGGGGCGTAGTCCATGGGCGCGTCATCGAAAAGACCCGCTCTCGGGTTGGCCTCCATGGACGCCCTCGGATCGACCAGCAGGAAGTAGCCCGTCATGTCGAGGTTCAGGCCCAGCCTGCGGTTCCAGCGGTCCGCGTCCCCGGTGCCTCCCGATCCCAGGGGCTGGAAGGCGGGTATGGCCAGGTTGTAGCGGTTGAAGGTCCCGGAGAGGTCCACCGGGATGACCACGCTCGGGTTCTGGAACTCGAGTCCCTGCTGATCCTGGGCGGACGCGGCCGCGGGCAGGAAGAGCGCCGCAAGGGCGAGGGCGGCGAATAGGGCCGGGATTCTGTGAAGCATCCTGACTTTACCTCCGAAATGGAAAATCTGAGGACTGAATGGATATGCGTAGGGACGCCTGGCCGGACCCTGACAGGCCGGAAGCCGGGGGCCCGCTTAAGGTTTACGGGGATTCCGGGAATGCGGTTCGGAACGATCGGGCCGGGACCGGAAAAACCGGCGTCCGGTTCCGATCTGCGGACGGATGTCCGTCATGCCCCGTCCGACAGGGAGCGGGGAATCCGGTTCCGGCGGACGGAAGGCCGTCCTGCCCGAGTCGGCAGGGAGAGGGAAACCCGGTTCCGGCCGACTTTCTCCAGCGGGCCGGAGCCGCCCGGGCCATCGGGGAGCGGGGAATCCGGTTCCGGTCGGCCCCGGCGGGCCGCCGGCGAGCGGGGCATCGGACAGCAGGAAAGCCGGGCCGAAGACCGACATCCTTCACGGCTGCCGGAACGCGGCAGGACCGCCAGGGCCCGACAGTCCGGACAGGACATGGCAGCCGGGCGTCCGAGCAGTTCCGGGCCCTTAGGGGACAGCGGGGAAAAACGCGACACGCCGGGTAGGCCGTTCGGAACCTTCGGGGTATTATAAGCCGGAGAGGCGCTCCGGTTCAATTGTTTCCCCGCCCCCCGGGACGGCCCGGCGGGCAGGCCCGGCCTGCCTCCGCACCTCCCCGGAAGGAGGCGTCCGACGGCCCGCCCGGTCCCGGACGCGCCCTCCGCCGGGCGCCCGGCCCGGCGTCCCCGTGAAGGAAAGGGGAGGAAGCTCCGGAAAGACCCGGAGACTCTCCGGCGGCGGCCTCCCGAAGTCCTCCCTGCGGCGTTCCCGAGGCTTCCCGGCGGCGTTCCCGAGGCTTCCCGGCGGCGTTCCCGCAACTTCCCAGCAGCGTTCCCGAGGCTTCCCTGCGGCGTTCCCGAAACTTCCCGGCGGCGTTCCCGAGGCTTCCCGGCGATGTTCCCGCAACTTCCCTGCGGCGTTACCGCAACTTCCCGGCGGCGTTACCGACGGGGCAGAAAAGGCGCGGCTCCTAGCGAAGGCGGGGGGCATCCGGGTCCGCCGCCCCGCCTGAACGGGATCCCAAGACGAGCGAAAGCCGCCTCTGGGGCGGCTTTCGGGGAAAATGAAGTCTGCGAGATCCGGGCTCCTAGAACATGGCGCCCATGGAGAACTCCCAGCGTCCCGCCGGCTCCCCGGGATACGGATCGAGGGCGCGCCCGTACTCGATGCGCAGGGGGCCCATGGGGGAGAGGTACCTGAGGCCGCCGCCGTAGCTGCGCCTCAGCCCGTTCAGGGACCAGCTCTCGTCCTTGGTCCAGACGTTGCCCATGTCGTAGAAGAACACGCCGAAGAGCCCGCTCGACTGGATGATGGGGAAGCTCAGCTCCACGTTCACGAGCCCCATCTTCTCGCCGCCGATGGACTCGTTGGTGCGCTCGTCGCGGGGGGAGATCTCGTACCAGTCGTAGCCGCGCACCGAGTTGATGCCGCCGAGCATGTACTTCTCGTAGACGGGGAGCCCCTCCTTCTTGTTCTCGTGCAGCATGCCCACCTGCATGTGCCCCATGAGCGCGGCGCCCTTCCAGAAGGGGAAGGGCAGCCACTTGGCGAGCTCCAGCTCGTAGCGGGTGTAGGAGGTCTGGCCGCCCAGGAGGCCGGTCGCCAGGCCGACGGTGGCCCGCATGGTGGAGCCGTCGGAGGGCTGGAAGAAGTGGTTCCTGGTGTCGCGCCTGAGGCTCACGGCGAAGACGCTGTTCTTGGACTTGCCCATCATGTCGCGGAGGTACCGGGAAGAGTTCAGGGAGACGTGGGTGATGTCCACGTCCTCCCAGGTGTAGCTGCCGGACAGGTAGAAGCGCTCGAAGACTGGGTAGCCCGCCCTGAGCGCGAAGCCGATGGTCTCCTTGCGGTAGTAGTCGTACTCGTTGTAGGACTTGAAGATGTCGAAGCCCATCATGAGGGGGATGTCGCCCACCCAGGGGTCGGTGAAGGAGAGGGAGAAGAAGTTGTAGGAGCCTCCCACGTTGGCGTCCAGGGCTATGCGGCGCCCGTAGCCGAAGAGGTTGTCCTGGGTGAGGCGCACCGTCCCGAAGACGCTCGCGTAGTTGCTGTAGCCGGCGCCTATCTGGAAGGATCCCGTCGGACGCTCCTTGACCTCGACCCTGAGGTTCAGGAGATCCTCGGCGTTCTCGGAGGAGGGGCTCGGGGTTATCACCACGTCCTCGAAGAAGGCGGAGCGCATGAGGTTGCTCTGGCTGCTCTGGAGCTTGGCCTGGTTGGTCAGATCGCCCTCGGCCACCTCCAGGTGCCTCCGGATGACCTTGTCGCGGGTCTTCTCGTTCCCGACTATCGTGATGCGGTCGTAGTAGACCAGGTTCTTGGGCGTCACGGTGAACTGGACGTCCAGGACGTCGTCCTCGGTGGGCTGCCCGAAGACCGGCTCGGCAAGGGCATGGAAGTAGCCCTTGTCCTTGTAGTAGGCCAGGAGCTTGTTCTGGTCCTCCATCATGACCTCGCGGCTGAACCAGGTCTTGTCCGGGGTGTCCAGGAGCTTCAGGAGCTTCGCGGGGTCGTCGCCCTCCTTCAGATCCCCCGACACGGTCACCTCGCCCACCTTGAAGCGGCGGCCCTCCACGATGGGGAACACGATGTTGTAGGAGTCGGGCTTTTCGCCGGGAACTATCTCGGGCTCGCCGACGCGGGCCTGGAGGAAGCCGTTGTTGTTGTAGAAGACAGTCAGGAGCTGGACGTCGTTGGTGAGCTTCTCGCGGTCGAGCTTTCCGGAGCCCGTGATGAACGACAGGATGCCCTTGGAGCTGCTCTCTATCTGCCTTGAGAGCTTCCAGTCGGAGTAGAACTCGTTTCCGACGAAATCAATGTCGCGGATGTAGATCTTGCCGCCTTCGGAGATGTTGAAGACGAGCTTGGCCTTGCCGTTCTCCGCGGGCTGCAGCTCGTAGGTGATCTTGGCCTGGGAGTAGCCCTTCTCCGAGTAGAAGCGCTGGAGGTTGGCCACGGCCTGGAGGAGGCGGTCGTCCGAGGCCACGTCCATGACCTTGAGCCCCAGGACCTCGGTGAGGTCCTTGTTGTCGTACTTCTCGTTTCCCTTGAACTCGATCAGCATGATCTGGGGGCGCTCGGTCACGATGAAGTGGACCGCCTTGCCGCCGGCCACGTCCGACACCTCGACGTTGACGGACTCGAAGTAGCCCAGGGAATAGAGCCTGCGGATGTCGGAGGCGGCCTTGGCCTCGTTGTAGGTCCCGCCCTGGCGGATCCGGAGGGAGTTCAGTATCGCCTGGTTGTCCAGCATCTGGCTCCCGGTGATGGTCACGGACACGACTTTGGGCCCGGAGCCGAAGAGGTGGTCCGTCACCATGTACACGAGCCGCTCCGCGGACTGGGGGAGGCCCTCGGTGCCGGTGGCCAGGACGTCCGTCCTGTTGGAGCTGGCTCCCGCGCTGGTCAGGGCGAGGAGCTGGCCGCTCATGGTGTAGCTGTCTCCCGAGCGGGTCAGGGTCGGCGCGAACAGGAAGTCGGCCCCCAGCTCCCTGGCCTGGGCCTGGACCGCGGTGGAGACCGCGGCCAGGGACTGCCCGCCCATGGACAGGGCCACGAACCCCTGGGACTGGAAGGACTGTACCGTCAGTTCCATGAGCCCGCGGCTCACGTTCGCCAGCTGCTCCAGCTGGGTCCCGGTGACCCCGACTATGTTGTAGGGGGTGACGGCCACCTTCAGGCCCTCCTGGGCGGAGGCCGTCCCCGGGAGCATCGCCGCGGAGGACAGTGCGCACAGGAGGAGCGCCGCTCCCAGGGCCAGGGGGGACCTGCGGCTGAAACTGCGGGGGGCGGCGGGGGGTCGGGGCTGGTTGCGGTTCATGAAACTCTCCCAGACGGGGGGCCGGGGCAGGCTCGAGGCCGATGGCCCTGGTTTCTTCGGTGCCGGTTCCTTCCGGAGGCCCGCCGGGGGGCCGGATACCGGATATAGCTAGCGGGGATCGCCAAAGTCGCATGGATGGGGCAGCAGGCGGACCAGAGGTTAAGCCGCCGCTCCAGGAAAAGCTCGCGGGGACCGTGAGGGCGCTCTCGTGGCACCCCCGGAAACGATCGGGAAAGGCACCGGGCGGAAGCCCGGAAAAACGGCGGACATGCCGGGGGATCTC
This sequence comes from Deltaproteobacteria bacterium, assembly GCA_031264045.1. Taxonomy (GTDB): domain Bacteria; phylum Desulfobacterota; class Desulfarculia; order Adiutricales; family Adiutricaceae; genus JAIRZX01. The sequence goes on along the minus strand of JAISEQ010000141.1, from coordinate 13,588 downwards.
CCCGGAGACTTTGAGGCGTAAGGCCGAAGACCTGCCCGGCAAAGACGTTTTCAACTCCGCAGACCGCCTCCCGAAGGCGGCGTGTGGCGGACCGGTCTTTTGAAGGGGTCATTTTACCTGATCTTGTTGATTGTTACCAGCAAAAATCAGCATATGGATCCCCGCAAACGCATTTTGCCGAATCGCGGGTGGCTTGCGTGCCCCGAAAAGCTCCTCCCCAGCCTCTTCAGGGACGGATTCCATCCCTTCCGGCATTCCGAAAGACCGGCGGCGGCTTCCCGCGCCGGCCTGAGCTTCTCAGCTCCTCCGGACGGAACGGTGATCATCATGACGGCAGGCCCTCATGCCGGCTCCTTTCCGAATCTTGATTCCACTGCAAAATACCCTCCTTTGGCCTTTCGGAGACCATTGCGCGTACGCAATGGAAGCTCGAATTGGCGAAAATTCGGCTTAAACGCAGGAAGTTTCATTCCGAAAACCCATAACGTTCACCCTCACGTTGGAAGGGGAGGGTTTTTTGCAGCCGAATCAGTCTTCAGGCCGCCGGCCGGGCAGCCTGTTAAACTCCGCCCTCCCGTGCAAGGCCTGCCGGGGACCCCGCGAGGGATCGGCGCCCGTCTCCGCAACGGGCCGGCGTCCTGCCTGAAGAAGCCTTGCGCCCCTGCCTGAAGAAGCCTTCCGCCCCGTGTCCGGGGATCCGGGAACCTGTCCCGGCCCTCATTCTCCCGCTCTTCCGGAGCCCTGACACCCGCTCTTCCGGAGCCCTGACACGGGGACTCCCGGACAGCCGGGACCCTTCCGTCCGCCCCGTCCCGCCGTTCCCGTCCGGAGCTCAGGGCACGGGCGGGCCCTCCTCGGAACCGCGTCCGGCTCGAGGCCGCACCGTCCGCGGCCCCGGGAACCGCCTAGCCCTCCCGGAGCGCCCCTCCCTCGAGCACCAGCCTCCGGTCCAGCATGGCCGCCAGCTTCGCGTTGTGGGTTACCACCACCGCCGCCATGCCGCCGGCTCGGGCGAGTTCCACTATGAGCTCGTTCACCATCGAGGCGTTGCGGCCGTCCAGGTTGCCGGTGGGCTCGTCTGCGAGAAGGATCCTGGGCCCCATGGCCAGGGCCCTGGCCAGGGCCACCCTCTGCTGCTCGCCTCCGCTCATGAGCCCGGGACGGTGGGTGAGGCGGCCCGAGAGCCCCACGCGCTCCAGCAGGGGCCTGGCCCTCGCCTCTGCCTCCTCCCTGGACGCCCCCGCGAGCATGAGCGGCATCGAGACGTTCTCCAGGGCATCGAACTCCGGGAGCAGGTGGTGGAACTGGAACACGAAGCCGACGGACTTCGCCCGCCACCTGGCCCTCTGGGCATCGCCCAGAGCGTACACGTCGCTGCCCCCGCTCACGACGCTACCCCCGGTCGGGCGCTCAAGGCCTCCCAAGATGTAGAGAAGCGTGGACTTGCCGCTCCCGGAGGCGCCCAGCACCGCCATGGAGGCCCCCCGCGACACCGTAAGGTCCACCCGGTCCAGGACCAGGATGTCCTCCTGCCCGCTCCTGAAGGTCTTGGAGAGCCCCCTCGCCTCCAGAAGGCAGTCCGCTTCCGGCCGGTCCGGCCGGCCGGAGAGGTTTCGTGCGGGGTCCCCGCCCTGCCCTGGAGGCATTCCTCCGGAAGCTCCCGATTCACCGCCCCGAACTCCCGGAGCCAATGCCCCGCCCAGCACTTCCGATTCACCGCCCAGCACTTCCGGAGCCAGAGCCCTGCCCCGCGCTTCCGAAGCCGGTTCCCCGCCCCGCGCTTCCGGAGCCCCCGCGGCCGCTGGGCCGGACGCTCCCGCCGGCCTTCCTCCCGCCCGGATCCCTCCGGGGCGGCCTCCCTTCGATCTGCTACTCATAGCGGATGGCCTCCACCGGATCCAGCTTGGCTGCCTGGGCGGAAGGGTACAGGGTGGCCAGAAAGCTTATGGCCATGGACACGGCCAGGATGGCGACGATCTGCAGGGGCCTCATCTCCACGGGGAGCGTGCTCATGAGGTAGACCTCGGGGGGAAGGGAGATGAACTCGTAGCGGGCAAGGAGGAAGCACAGGAGCATGCCCACCGCGAAGCCTCCCAGCGTGCCGGCGCCGCCCACCGCGAGGCCCTGGATGGTGAAGATCCTCCTAACCTGCCCGCCGGTGGCGCCCATGGCCTTCAGGATCGCTATGTCGCGGGTCTTCTCGGTCACCATCATGACGAGCGTGGAGGCTATGTTGAAGGCTGCCACCAGGATGATGAGGGTGAGTATCACGAACATCGCCGTCTGCTCAAGCTTAAGGGCCGAGAAGAGCGACATGTTCATCTGCATCCAGTCCCGGCCCCAGAACTCGGGGCCCAGGGCGGCCAGCACCAGCTGGCGCACCTCGCCTGCCCGGTAGATGTCGTCGCACATGATTTCTATGGCGGAGACGGTGTCGTCCATGCCCAGGATCTCCTGGGCGTCCCTTATGGTCGTGAACGCCACCCGCGAGTCGTAGTCGAAGAGGTTGGTGCGGAAGACCCCCGCCACCCGGAATATGGCGGAGAGCGGCATCCTCCTCCCTATGGGGGTGACCCTCCCGAAGGGGGAGATGACGTTCACCTCGCCCAGGGCACCCTGGCCCACCAGCATGGAGAGCTCGCTCCCGAGTATTATGCCCCGCTCGGGGGCCGGTTCCGGCGCCTCCGCGAGTCCCGGAGCCCGCCTTCCGACTCTCCCGCGCCATCCCTCCCCGAAAGGCTCCGCAGGTGGATGGTAACCGCCCGAGGCGGCGGGGCCCTGAGGAGGCTCGGTTCCGCTTCCGGCCGCGGCGGGAAAGCCGCCGGGACCGTCCGGGGCATCGCGGCCTGCGCCCTCCGCACCGGAAGGGTCCCCGCCGCCGTCTTCCGGCTCTGAATCGTCCTCTCCGTCCTCTGTCCCGGAAGCGTCCGCGTCCCCGCTTTCCGACTCGGAAACGGTCTCGCCGCCGCCTTCGGGCGGGGAGGAAACCTCGCCGCCGCCCGCCGAGGGCGGGAAGTCCGCGCCGCCGGAAGCCGCCTCACGGGAACCGCCCTCCCGCGCGTCCCGGACTGCCGGGGAAGAAGACGGGACCCCGGAGGCGCCGGACACGACATCGTCCAGGTCCAGAGTCTCGATCCTGCCCTCCCCGCCCGGAGTACCGGCCGCGGCCTCGGGCTCAGCGCCGTCCTCAGGCTCGTCCGGGCCGGGGAAGTCGAGTATCTCCAGCTCCTCCGGCCTCGGGACACCCCGGGTGTCCCCGTCCAGCCAGCCGTCGTCCGAGAACGCGCCCGAAGGGATCGGGTACGGGCTGGACATGGGCCTCCGGGTCAGGTTCTCGAGACCGTGGGGAGAGAGGTTCATGGGCTCGAAGTAGCCGGACTCCCGCGCGATTTCGGGGTCGATGCCCATGAGTATCACGCCCGTCGCCCCGTCCGAAGATGCCGCCATCACCTGGCCGGTGGCTATGGGCTGGACCGAGGCCACGCCGGGCACGCGCCTTATGGCGGCGACCGCCCTGTCCCAGTCGGCGATATTCGATGCGGGCTTGTAGACGGTCACGTGGGCCTGGAGGCCCAGGAGCTTCTCCTTGAAGTTGGTCTCGAAGCCGGCAAGGACCGCGAGCACCACGATGAGCGCCGCCACGCCCAGCCCCACGCCGCCCACGGCCAGGACCGAAATGAGGGACAGGAGCCTGCTCCGGCGCTTGCTCCGCAGGTACCTGAACGCTATGTAGGCCTCGGCACCCAGCCCCATGCCGCCGCCCGAGACGGGGCGGGCGGGCTCCGGGCGGCCGCCGCTGCCGGCGCCTTCCGAATCCGCGCCTTCCGGAGCCGGGCCTTCGGAATCCGGACCTTCCGTAGCCGTGCCTTCCGGAGCCGGGCCTTCCGAATCCGTGATTTCCGGAGCTGAAGCATCCGAAACCGAATCTCCCGGGCTCAGGGCTTCGGCGCTCCCGTCCACGCCGCCCGAGACCTGCCGGGGCGGGCCGGAGGAGTCCGCGCCGCGCAGGCGCGCCCCGCCCCCGGACGCGCCGGGACCGGCGGACGCCTGCCCCCCCGAGCCTTCCGGGCCGGCGGTTCCCCCGCCTGGAGGCCCCCCCCCGCCGCGCCTCACAGGGACTCCGGGCGCATCTGGGGGAAGAGTATGACGTCCCTTATGCTGGCCGAGTCGGAAAGGAGCATGACCAGCCTGTCCACCCCCACCCCCTCGCCCGCCGCGGGGGGCATGCCGTACATGAGGGCGCGGACGTAGTCGCGGTCGAGATACATGCCCTCCTGGTCGCCGGCCTCGCGCTTGGCAGCCTGCTCGGCGAAGCGGGCGTACTGGTCCGCGGGATCGTTCAGCTCCGAGAAGGCGTTGGCTATCTCCCGTCCGCAGATGAACAGCTCGAACCGGTCGGTGAGCGCGGGATCCGCCTCGCTCCTGCGGGCCAGGGGGCTCATCTCCGTGGGGTAGTCGGTCACGAAGGTGGGGTTCACGAGCCTCCTCTCGACCGCGAGATCGAAGATGAGCTCCTGGAGCTCGCACAGGCCCGCGCCGGGCTTCAGCTCCTGGGCGGGATCGAGCGACTTCACGTAGCGGGCGGCGGCCTCGGCGGAACTTGCGGCCTCCGGAGGCGCCCCGCCTATCTCCGTCAGGGCGTCCTTCCAGGAGATCCGCCTGAACGGCGCGGCGAACGAGGTCTTCTCCCCCTGGTAGACGAGATCCGTGGTGCCCAGGACCTCCGTGGCCAGCCCGGAGAGCATCTCCTCGGTGAGATCCATGAGCATCCGGTAGTCCGCGTAGCTCTGGTAGAACTCCATCATCGTGAACTCGGGGTTGTGCTTGACGGAGATGCCCTCGTTCCTGAAGTTCCGGTTTATCTCGTAGACGCGGCCGAAGCCGCCGACCAGGAGCCGCTTCAGGTACAGCTCCGGGGCGACGCGCAGGTAGAGATCCATCTTCAGGGCGTTGTGGCGGGTCACGAAGGGCAGAGCGTTCGCGCCTCCCGGGATGGGGTGCATCATTGGGGTCTCGACCTCCAGGAAGCCCTTGGAACCCATGAAGCGCCTCAGGCAGTCGACGGTCCTGGAGCGGATCTCGAAGACGCGGCGCGACTGCGGGCTCATGACGAGATCCACGTAGCGCCTGCGGTAGCGCATCTCCACGTCCATCTCGTGGAACTTCTCGGGAAGCGGCCACATGGCCTTGGTGACGAGCTCCATGTCCGAGACGTTCAGCGTGAGCTCCCCGGTCCTGGTCTTGAAGACCGTCCCGGACACTCCGACGATGTCCCCTATGTCCAGCCCCGAAGCCAGCTCCCAGAGCTCCGGCGTCACCTGGTCGCGCCTCAGGTAGAGCTGGAGCCTCCCCTCCGGGTCCTGGAGGACGAAGAACACGGTCTTCCCGTGGGCCCTCCTGGCCATGAGTCGTCCGGCAACCTTCCTCGCGGGCCTCGACTCCTCCAGCCCCTCCTTCGGGGCCTCCCCGAACTCGGCCCTGATCCCCCCGGTCCCGTGCTCCGGCCGGAAGGTGTTGGGATAGAGGTTCAGCCCCCCGTCCCTCATCCTGGCGGCCTTTGCCGCCTGCTCCCGGATGAGGGGGGGGAGCCCGTCCAGGAAGCCCGCCGGAAGGGACGCGGGGGGAGAGGCGGGGTCTTCGCCTCCTGGGGCTCCGCCCCCCGCCGGGGAGGGGCGATCCGGAGGCGCGGGGGGCCGGGAATCGTCTTTGATGTCTGTCACTGTGCGGTTCTCTCGGGTCTTGGACACAGAAACGGCGCGCCGCCCGCAAACGCTGCGGGGTTGCGCGCCCGGGCGGGCCCGCGGCCGCGGGGCCGGGGCGGAAGGGTCCGGGCGGTTTCCGGTGGGAGCTCGGTGGAGCCCGGAGAATTCCGGAGATTCCCGGCGGGATTGGGGGAGGGCGGCGGCTCCGGCGGAAAGGTCCGCGCCGGCCGGGGAACCCGGGTTCCGGGGTGTGCCGGAAGTTCGGGGTGTGCCGGAAGTTCGGGGCGGGCGGGAGCGGGCGCCCCCGGTCCGGGACGTCCGAGGGGCGGGACGCCTCCGGCCGGAACCGGGCGGTTCGGGGCGGAGGAGGCGGCCCGGAGCCCGGAAAGCCCCCTAACGCCCATGGAGGCGGGGGCCGGGGGGACCGGCCTCGGGGGAGGTCTAAAGCCGTCCGTGCCCCGGGCGGTCCGGGGATCCGGCGCCGGGGGCCGGGCTTCCTGAAGGCCGGAAGGTCCGCGGCCGGGCGGCCGGAAGGCATGGCATGAAGCCGGGAAGGCATGAAGGCCGGATGAAGTCGGGAAGCCGGGAGGCCCGCGGCGGGGATGCCGCAGCGCCTGGAGCCGGCGGGGGCGTGTCAAGAGGTCGACCGGGATCGGCCGCGGCCGGCAAGGGGGACGCCGCGCGCGGTCCGGACCGGCGGGACGCCCCGCACGGAGGGAGCGGCTAGAGCTCTTCCTTCCAGGCGGCCAGGTAGCCCGTCAGCTCGTCAAGATTGGCCTTGAAGTCGACCAGCGCCTCGTCCACGCCGTCCAGGGCCTTGTTGCGGCCCATGAACTCCAGCTTCTTGGCCGTCTCGAAAGGGTCGCCTGTGGAGAATATGCCGACCATGCCCTTGATGGTGTGGCCCTCCTCCATGATCTTCACGGGGTCACGCTCCGCCACGGCCGCCACCAGGGTGGCGTAGCGCGTCTCGGCGCGCTCCAAAAAGAGGTCTATGCTCTCCAGGAGGAGCTCCTCGTCTCCCATGAAGTTCTCGAGAAGCTCTTCCCTGTTTATCTTTAAAGCCACTTCGCCACCTCCGGAGGCAGAACCCCAAGGCCGATGCGGTATATTGAAGGTCTTTCTGGGGCACGGGTTCGCTGCAAGACGCCCCCCGGCAGAACCCGCCGGGAGGAGGGGAAGCCGTCTTGACCGCACCTTTATAGCATTTCGCGAGTCTTTGTTAAAGATCACTTTCGGTCCCAGAAGCGGTTCGGAGACCGCGAAACCAGCTGGGCATGCGAGCCCGGGACCCGCGACGCGGAGAGCGTACGGGCCGCTCTGGGAGAAACATTCCGCCCGAACTTACGGATGGGCGCCGGAATCCCGGCCCTTCCGGCCTCAATCCCGGCCCTTCCGGCCGCAATCCCTGCCCTTCCGGCCTCAATCCCAGCCCTTCCGGCCGCAATCCCGGCACGCCCTGACCGCCCCGTCCTCCCGGAACCCCTTCCGGGCTAGTCCAGCCCGAAAATCCTCCTGACCATGCCCAGGTTGAACTCCGCTCGCCAATGGCGATGGCATGACTTGGTGAACATCAGGGGGTGATGGAGGAGACGTCTCACGAGGGAGCGGGTCATGGCGTCCAGGGCCTGGATCTCCTTGTCGCTGAAGTCGTTGCGGGAGACCGTGCGCTGGAGCTCCACCCTCCTGGCCTTCTCGGCCTGGAAGGCGAGATCCTTGATGGTGGGGCGGGTGGCCAGGGAGGAGGTCCACTCCTTGAACTTGGAGACCTCCTCGCGGATGATGACGTCCGCCCTGAGGGCCTCGGACCGCCTGCGCTCCAGGCTCTCTTCCGCCTCGGCGGAGAAGGCGTCGACGTTCCTGAGCGTAACCCCCTCCATCTCGCCCACCGAGCCGTCCACGTTGCGGGGCATCCCCAGATCGAAGATCCACCAGGGACGGCCCCCTCGGCGCGAGTGGATGGGGGCTATCTCCTCGCGGATGAGCACCCTGGCGCCGCCCCCGGCGGCGGTGAAGATGATGTCGCTCTCCAGGAGGGCCTCCCCCAGCTGGGGGATGGTGCGCACCTCGGCCCCGTAGCGGGAGGCGAGCTGCTGGGCGCGCCCCAGGGATCTGGAGAGTATCGTGAGGGAAACAACCCCTTGGGTCTTCAGGTGGGACGCCAGGAGAGAGGCCATCTCGCCCGCGCCGACCACCAGGGCGGAGAGCGCGGCCATGTCGCGGTCCCCCAGGGCCTCCCGGCAGGAGTTTATGGCGGCGGAGGCGACGGACACCCTGCCCGAGGCCACCCCGGTCTCGGTCCTGATGCGCTTGGCCGTATGGAAGCTCTTGTGGAAGAGGCGGCTTATCATGGGACCCACGGTCCTGAAGAGCGTGGCCTCCCGGAAGGCCTCCTTCACCTGGCCCAGGATCTGGGCCTCGCCCACGACCCGGCTGTCCAGGCCGGCGGCCACCCTGAAGAGGTACTCCACCGCCTCCTCGCCGGTGTAGAAGTGGACCGTGGGCAGGAGCTCCTCGGGCTCCAGGCCCGAAAAGAAGCACATCCTCTCCTCTATCCTCTCCCTTGCGGCCTTGAAATCCCTCGCGGTCCCCACCACCTCCAGCCGGTTGCAGGTGGAGATGAGCAGCGCCTCGTCCAGGACGCCGGCGGTCTGGAAGCGGAAGAGGGCCTCCGTGGTGAACGCCCCCGAACCCTGGAGCCGCTCGCGGATCTCCACGCCGGCCTCGCGGTGGGCCACGCCCAGGACGAATATCTCGGTGGAGGCCATGTCAGGGAACCTCCCCCGGCATGGCTGCCGCCGCCCCGGAACCCCGCGCGGCCCCCGCCCGCGCCCCAGGAGCCGTCCGGGCGGGCGCGGGGGGCCAGGCGAAATCGGGGGGGATCTCGAAGGGGGCGGCAAGCCTCCCCATGAGGCTCATGGCGTCCGCCCGCAGGCCCCGTGCGACGAGCTCCGGGAGCTCCCCGTCCCCGGCCAGGCGCCGGAGGATCCGCAGGCATTCGGGGCGGGGGAGCCCGCTCGCGAGCACCAGGGGCCTCAGCCGGCCCAGGAGACCGACGTAGCCGCCCCAGCCGCGGAAGGAGTCCCTGAGCCTGGCCGCCACGGCGGCGGAGAGGGCCGGGAAGGACCCTCCCGTGGAGACGGACAGCACCAGCTCCCCGTCCTCGGCCACGGCGGGGAGGGTGAAGCTTCCCTGGGCCGGGGCGCCCGCGGAGTTCAAGAGGAGCCTTCCCTCGGCCGCGGCGCGGAGCACCTCCCGGGGCAAGTCCGCCCCGGAGGCCGCCATCACCACCCGGCATCCCTCCAGCATCTCCGGGGAGAAGCTCCCGTGGAGCTCTATCTCGCCCGAGTCCCGAAGCTCCAGGAGCTCCCTTGAGGGCGAGGGCTCGACCACGGCGATTTTAGCCCCCGTGCCCAGGAGCCGGGAAAGCTTGCGCCGTCCCACGCGGCCGCAGCCTATGACCAGCGCCTTGGAACCTTCCAGATCCAGGTTTATCGTGAGACTTCGCAAGGGGGGGGAACCTTCCTGGACCGGAAAAGGGCTCCGGCCTCCGGACCGGAGATGAAAGCTGGCGGAGGGAGTAGGATTCGAACCCACGGGACTTTCGCCCAACGGTTTTCAAGACCGTCGCCTTAAGCCACTCGGCCATCCCTCCGCCTGGCCGCAGGCCGCCGGACAGTGCCGGGGCGCCCTGCGGCGCGTTCGGAATCGTCGGAGCCGTTAGAACGGAATCACAGATTATAGTTAGGGGGGCTTTCTTGTCAAGGGAAGGCCGGGAGGCCCCTTGCTGACCCTCCCGGACCGTCCCGGCCCCGACGGGGGCCGGTCCCGGCACAGGAACCCGGACCGGGGTTCCCCCTGACCCCGGCCCTCCGGGAGCCCCGGCTGGAGCCCGCGGACGCCTCCGGGATCCGGGGGTTCTCCCGGCTCTCCCGGATCCGAGGGACCCGGGGGGTCTCCCCGCTCTCCCGGAACCGAGGGCGCCGGGGGTTTCCCGGCTCTCCGGGCTTTCGGGCCTCATCGCCATGCCCCGCGGCCGGCGGGTGGGCATCGCGTGTCTCGGAGGCGCGGATCGGGAGAGTGGCGCGTCCCGCACCCGTGCCCCGGACCCCGGGGCGGATCCCCGGGCTTGCGCGCCCCCCCCGCGGCGTGGCGGACGCGGCAGGGGACGCGGCCCGAGCCGCAGGAGACAGCCTCCCGGCGGGCGAGTTGGTTATTGCGGTTTCCGCCGGATTGTGTTAAATATCTCGGACACTCCGGACACCTGGGCCCTGCGGCCCGGCCGGGACCGGAGGCTTAGCGGAAAGGTGACCGAGCGGCTTAAGGTGCTCGCCTGCTAAGCGAGTGTAGGGTGTAAAGCCTTACCGAGGGTTCGAATCCCTCCCTTTCCGCCATTCGAATCTCCGCGGACCCTGCCCCGGACCCACCGGGAGCGGGGTCCGCTTTTTTTTTGCCCCGCCCCGCAAAGACCGGGGCCCTCCCCTGGCCACGGCGGCCCCGGCTCCGCCTGGCTCCGCGGCCGGACTTCGCCTCCGGGACTGAATCCGCGGGCCTCCCCGGCCGGCGCGGCGTGACGGACGCGCGCCGGAGGGACGGCGCGGGGGGAATTCGGCACGGAAGGATCTCGGGCAGGACCTCGGGCGCGGCCCGGAGCGGGAGGGGGACCGGGCGGGCGGAGCCCGCGGAATCCCCCCCGAAGCGGAAAGGCCCCGCCGGCGCCATGAAGGGCCGGCGGGGCCTTAAGTTCCGGGAACCCGCTTCCAGGCCGTTCCGGGAAGACGGCGAAGCCCCGCGCCGGGACCGGCGGACGGACGGGCCCCGGCCGGGGAACCCGGGCCGGAAACCGGCGGGGGGACGGGGACGCCTGAGGCTCAGCCCTCCAGGATCACCGAGGGCACGGGCTCGGGGACGGAGCCGGAGAGGCCGGCGGCGTCGCGCAGCTTCGGGGCGAGGACGGAAGTCTCCTCCCAGGCGAAGCCCTCCCCCGTGCGGCCGAAATGGCCGTAGGAGGCGGTGTCCTCGTAGATGGGCCGCTTGAGCCTCAGCGTCTCTATCATGGCGGCGGGCTTGAAGGAAACGGTCTTCCTCAGGGCCTTGGAAATGTCGTCCTCGGAGATCTTGCCGGTGCCGAAGGTGTCCACCATGACGGACACGGGCTCGGCCACGCCGATGGAATAGGCCAGCTGGACCTCGCAGCGGTCCGCCAGGCCCGCGGCCACTATGTTCTTCGCGGCCCAGCGGGCGGCGTAGCTCGCGGAGCGGTCCACCTTGGAGGGATCCTTGCCGGAGAAGCAGCCCCCGCCGTGGCGTCCCCAGCCTCCGTAGGTGTCCACTATGATCTTGCGGCCGGTCAGGCCGGTGTCGCCCATGGGGCCGCCGATCACGAAGCGCCCGGTGGTGTTCACGTGGAGCTTAGTGTCGGCGTCCAGCAGGGACGGGGGGACGGTCTTCTTTATGACCTCCTCTATGACGGCCTCCCGGAGGCGCTCGGTGGGAACGTCCGGGGAGTGCTGGGCCGCTATGACCACCGCCTCTATCCTTCTGGGAAGGCCGTCCTCGTACTGGACCGTCACCTGGCTCTTGCCGTCCGGCCTCAGGAAGTTCAGGACCCCGTTCTTCCGGACCGCGGCGAGGCGCATGGTGAGAAGGTGAGCGAGGCGGATGGGGAGGGGCATGTACACCGCGGTCTCGGAGGTGGCGTAGCCGAACATCAGGCCCTGGTCGCCGGCGCCCTGCTCGTGCTCCCTGGAGGAGTCCACGCCCATGGCGATGTCGGGAGACTGCTTGCCCAGGGCGTTCACCACGGCGCACGTCTGGCAGTCGAAGCCCATCTCGGAGGAGGTGTACCCTATCCTGCGGATTGTCCTGCGCACCACGTCCGCCATGTCCACCCAGCAGTCGGTGGTGAGCTCGCCGGCTATGAGGGCCAGGCCCGTGCAGAGGAGGGTCTCGCAGGCCACGCGGCCGTTGGGGTCGTTGGCCAGGACCGAGTCCAGGATGGCGTCGGATATCTGGTCCGCCATCTTGTCGGGGTGGCCCTCGGTCACGGATTCCGAGGTGAACAGGAAGCGGTTCTGGCTCATTTGGGGGGGCTCCTTTCAATGGCAGCGGAGGCATGAAATGCGGATCATTCTAGATAGCCGGGCCCTGTCAGTCAAGCCCGGGCCCGTAAGCCGGGCGGCGCGGCGGTTCCTGCCGGAAGCCGGCCCCGGGTGCCCGGAGCCGGACGGCGCGCGATCGGCACAGCTCCGGGGACCGTTTCCGGGAGGCGGAAAACGGCAGGGGGGGCGGAGGAAGAAAGCGCACGACGTCGCCCGGACCGGCCGGCCTCCGGCAGGAAACTGAAGTCCCCCGACCGGCTCCCGGCGACCGGGAAGCGAACGGACCCGGCCTGCGCGCGGGCCGACGTGACCCTGGCCCGCCGGAGTTGAGACCCGGATCCCCCCGGATGCCCCTCCGCCTGCCGGTCACGGAAGGGCGGCGTCCCGGAACATGAAACTCCCGCGGCCATCCGGCGGACCGGGGCGCGGACGCGGGCGGACGGTACGTGACGGCGGCCGGACCCGCAGATGTCCCGGAAGCGCCGCCTCACGGCATCGGGACCGCATCCGCCTGCCCGGGCATGGTTCCTGCCCGGCCGCAGGGCGGAAAATCCCCAGGCGGCCGCTTCCGACCGGACGGCAGGACCGCGCGGTTCCCGCGATCGCCCGGCCATGCGGGCAGCATCGGCCGAAGCGGCGGAACGGCGCGGAAACGGCCAGGTTCCTGGCCGGAGGCCTGAAAATTTCGATCCGGGATTGCGGCTGCCTCCTCTCGGAGGTTCGCGGAAGGATGAGGACCGGCATGTCCGGACTGCTCCGGGGCGGACTGGTTCGCCGGTGCCGGCAACGGCCGGCGCATCCCGGACCCCGCTCAGTTTCATGGCCGACGCGCCGCGTCGCGGACGTCGGAGACGGCAGCGCATCCGCACGAAAGGCCGGAACCGGCCTCCGGAAGCCCCGCGGCACCGCGCGGCCGCCAAGGGCATGCATGAGGGGGACCTCATCCGGGCCGAATCCCGCAGCCGCGTCCTCCTCCCGTGGGGCCGGGCGGATTCCGCATCCCGCGGCATGGCCCGAAACGGGCCGCATCCGCGCGGACGCGGCAGCCCCCGCATCTGCGCCGGCATGCCAGGCGGATGTCGCATCCGTCCCCGACATGACGCATCCGTCCCCATCTTTCAGGAAGGGAACGTTTCCGGGGAGACCGGCCAGGAGCCCCGCCTTCCTCCGGGCCGGCCCCGGAAAACGCGCATCCTCCGCACGTGCAGACTGGAGGGCGGGCGCATCCGCCGGGATGCGGCTGAATGTCCCGCATCCGCCTGCGGCGTCGGCAAGCCGGGCGGGACTGCCGGATGCCAGGACCTCCCGGCATCCGGGGAAGGGCGTCCCGACCGACCCGTGAAGAACCGGAGCCCACTCCATGCCGCCATGGGCAGTTTCACCCTGCGGACGCGTCTGACCGGAAGACATCCTCCGGAGGCTCCCCGGGGAATCGCGAGACGGCCGATCTCCGAAACGGGCAGGGGTACGCACGTCCGGAAGGATTCAACATCCCCCAGCACGGCCGGGAACGGGCAGGGGTACGCACGTCCGGAAGGATTTAACATCCCACAGCACGACCGGGAACGGGCCGCGTCCGGCGGCACGGAGCGGAACCGGCATCCCCGGGCAGGCCCAACGGATGCTGCATCCGTCCCCATCATGATGCATCCGTCCCTTTCATCATTTAGAAAAGGAACGTATCCGGCAGACGGAGACGTCTCCGGGCAGGCCGGCCCGGAGCCCCGCCTGCCGCCGGCCCGACCGAGGAAAACCCGCAACCTCCGCACATCAAGACCGGAGGGG
>JAISEQ010000064.1 GCA_031264045.1 Deltaproteobacteria bacterium | reverse complement strand
CCGAAGCGGGCGATGTCCCAGCGGGCCATGGACATGGCCATCATCTCGATGGCGCAGCAGGCGAGCCCGAAGGTCACGGGCCACAGGCTCATGGCCCTGTTGACGTCGAAGAAGTAGTTTATCGGCCTCAGGTTGACAAGCGGCGGCTTGAGCCAGCCGACGGTCATCGCGGGCTCGGGGAGCTTCGGGGTCAGAATGTTATTCTTTTCGGCCACGTGAAAACCCCTTTGGCGAGGAAGTAGATGACGGCCAGAAGCACGAAAAAGAGGAAGTAGCTCAGCTCCACCAGCGGGAAGATGCCGCCCTGGGCCCGGTAAGCCACGCCCACGGGGAAGAGGTACAGGACGTCGACATCGAAGGCGATGAAGATGAGGGCGTATATGTGGTAGTTAAAAGCGTAGTGGTCCCAGGCCTTGCCGTGGGGCGGGATGCCGCACTCGTAGGGCATGCGGTAGTCGCCCCCGCCTGCCCGCGGGGCGATGAAGGCGGCTATGACCAGCGGCGAGGCGGCGAAGATCGCCGCCGCGACCAGGAACACGATCACTGCCAGGTGCAGGGAGTCGAAGACCATTTTGTCACCCTGAGGTTCCCGTTCAGCCAGGCCCAGGAACGGCTCGTCGGCCCCCCCCGGGGGCCGGGAAAGCCTCGCCGCCAGGACGGATCCGGGGCGGGAGGGTCGGTAAGGCAAGAGTATGCTTTTGTACCCTTAACATGAAGACCAGACTTTAAACACTAACGCAAATTCTGTCAAGCATTATTCTAAACATCGGACCTGGCAGGGCCGTATCGGACGCCCGTGTCCCCGGGAAGGGCTCCGGGCCCGCCTCCCCGGCAGGGACGCGGGCCGGAACGGGGCTGGGAAAGAGGTCCGGAATTGTGTCCGGAGCGGGCGTCCGCCGCCAGATCTGCCTCAGCCCGGACGCTGCCGGACGGTCCCTCCGCCGTCGGAGGACATGTATCCGACGGGCACGACTGTACCTCCCGGAACGTTGGAAACCCAAGGGGTTCCCCCTGCCGCCCACCTTTTACGGATGTTCCCGGAGCCCTCCGAGGGGGACGCGGCCGGGGGCATAGGCCGCAGAATTTCCGAGATTCCGCTAGCGCTTTGGCGCTTCGCCTTCCGGCTGTCCGGTGCCGTTCCCGCCCGGCGGGGTCTCGGGATCGCCGTCCGGGTTCCCCGGCGTTTGCAGCCGCCTGCGGACCGTCGCGGACCCGCGACGGCCGTCGGCAGCCGCGGTGAAGCACCCGTCCGATTTTCACCGGGGCTTCCCGGCTACCGGAATTCCGGACCCCCTCGGGCACCGTGCGACCCGAACCGGAAGTTGCCGGTCGAGCTCCCGATCGCTTGGTCGATCGCTCCGCCGGATGTCCTCCAAATCTGACGGGCGGGCGATCGGGCGATCATGATGTCGTCCATGCCCGGATTCGCCGGTCCCTGCCGTCCGTCGCGAAAGAGCCGGAGTCTCCGGCACGCCGATTTCGCGGCAGGCAGCGTCGGGAAAATCCTCAGCAGTCGCCCGCCTCGATGCAATTCCCCCGCGGTAGCCTGTTGCGATTGAAATCTTTCGAGGCAGCCTGTTGCGATTGGCATCCCGCCCTTCACCGACCGACGATTTCCTCTCCGCGCCGTTTCCGTCCGGGATTTTCCGAGGGGATTCAGAGGCGGGCCTTCCCTGGCGCGCCGCGCCCGGACGGATTCGGAGCCGCATCTTTCAGCTCCCCCCAGCAGCGTCGCCGGACTCGGACGCCAGCACATCGCCCTGCGGCGCCCCCTCGATCAGGGACGACGCGCGGCATCAGGAGAACCTTCTCCGGCCGCGGCGGCCACCCGCCGCCGGACGCCGCGTCCGGCTCCTCCGGGCGGTGACCGTGACCGGCACCAGCGCCATGGCCGGCACGGGCGTGTCCCGGCCTCGGAACGCCCGCGCCCCTGACTTCCCGCCAACGGCTTCACCCCGCAGGGCATCTCCGGGCGTCCGATTCGTCAACAAATCCGGCCATTCCGGGGCACCCCGCCAACGAGAGCCTGGGCCGTCCGCCAAATTTTCAGATCATATAATTTATAAAATTTTATATATGCATATTTTAATGCATGTTTAATAATATAATATATAAATATGTTCCAGCAGATCCGAGTCTTGCCCTCCCCCGGTTTCGTCATTCCCCCGGGTTTTTTTTGACCGCTGGAGTACGCTGCGGAAAGCCGCAGGGCAGACATGAGATGGATAAATATCTGGAATCATTAGAAAAATTTATCAGGGATATGGCAAATTTTTTTTCTCCAACGCTATTGCAATTGAGAATCAGTTATCTTAAAATCCGGGACACAGGCAAGAGGCAGCGGGGACGGACCCTCCCCCGCCGGGGCCGAGGCCGGGCGGACGCCCGGTCCGACACCAGAACCGACCCTTAAGGAGTCATTTTCCCATGGCGAAAATCTACATAGTCTACGGTTCCACCACCGGCAACACCGAGTGGGTGGCGGGCCAGCTGGAGGCCCAGATGAAGGCGGCCGGGCACGATGTCGCCAAGGCCAAGGCGGCGGACGTCTCCGCCGACGGGCTGTGCGGCGGAAAGGACCTCGTGGCCTTCGGCTGCTCCACCTGGGGCGATGAGGAGATAGAGCTCCAGGAGGACTTCATCCCCCTCTTCGAGGCCTTCGACAAGATAGGCGCGAAGGGGGTGAAGACCGCCGTCTTCGGCTGCGGGGACGAGGACTACAAGTACTTCTGCGGCGCCGTGGACGCCATCTCCGACAAGCTCGCCGAGCTCGGCGCGAGCGTGGTCGGCGGCAAGCTCAAGATAAACGGCGACCCGGACGGGGCGAAGGACGCCATCAAGAGCTGGGGCGACGGGGTCCTGGCGGCCCTGTAGCCCGCGTCCGGGCGTCCGCCCCGGCCCCCCCGCCGGAAGCGCGCCCGTCGGCGCCCGGCGCACCGATGTCGGCGGGGGAACCCTCCCCCCCGTGCCCCGAGTAGCGGGACGGTCCTCCCGCACGAATCCCCTCCCGCGGCGCCGGACACTCTCCGGCCTTCCCGCAGCGCCTTCCGCGGGAGGGGCGGTCGGGGCCGGCCTTTACAAGGCCCGGCTCCCCGCCTATGATAAACAGCATCCGCACGCCCCCCGCCGGGGGACTTCCCCCGGAGCCCCGAGGACGCCTCCGGGGCGCGTTCCCGGGGTGCCGGGCCGTCGGGCGGCCCGGTTCCCGTCTGCCGGGGGACCGAAACGGCCCGCTGGAAGAATCCATACCATGACCGAGACAGAAAACGCCTTGAGCAGGATGTTCATGAACGTCTGGCCCCACCTCGGCGAGCGCGAGCGCAGGCTCGTGGCCGCAGGCGAGGCCAAGCGCATAGGCCGCCGCGGCATCTCCATGGTGAGCCGCGCCTGCGGGCTCTCCCGCGTGACCATAACCAAAGGGATAAAGGAACTGGACGAGGCTCCCCTGGAGCCCGGAAAGACCAGGAGGGCCGGGGCTGGAAGGCCCCGCGTGGAGCGCTCCGATCCCGGCATCTGGCAGTCCCTTGAGGAGCTCATGCAGGAGACCGTGCGCGGCGAGGAGGACCCGCCCCTGGTATGGACCTGCAAGAGCACCCGCTGCCTCGCCCAGGAGCTCACGGCCTCGCACCACAGGATAAGCCACGAGAAGGTGGCCCAAATCCTGAGGAAGAACGGCTACAACCTGATGGGGACCAGGAAGACCGAGGAGGGGAGCATACATCCCGACAGGGACGACCAGTTCCGCCACATAGCCGGAAGGGCCTCCTTCTGCCTCGCGAACTCGCTCCCCGTCCTGGCCGTGGAGACACGCCGCAGGGACGCCCCCCAGGACCAGGCGGACGCGCAGACGGCCCGCGCCGCCCGGGAGCCGGCCTCGGCCCGGGACCAGCTGGACTCCGGGGCGCACCCCCGGGGCGTCTACGATCCCCGCCTCGCCCGCGAGTCCGCCTCCATACGCACCGCCAGGGAGACTGCGGCTTTCACGTGCGACTCCCTCTGCGGCTGGTGGCTGGTGGAGGGCCGGGAGCTCTTCCCGGAGGCCACGTCCATACTCATCACCGCGGACAACGCCGGCGGGCTAAGGCGCCACGCGCTGTGGAAGGCCGGTCTCCAGAAGCTCGCGACCGCGAGCGGGCTCCCGGTGGAATTCTGCCGCTACCCCCCCGGCACCAGCCGCTGGAACGGGAACTCCCAGCGCCTGTTCAGCTTCGTGTCCACCTCCTTCGCCGGCGAGCCGAGGCGCGATTCCGAGATAACGGTGCGCCTGGTGTCCAGGGGCGCCCAGGTTCGCACCATGGCCCTGGGCCTCACCCTGGACCACAGCCGCTTCCCCCCCCCCTCCGGGGACGGCGAGGGCGCGGACGTCACCGTCTACCCGTCGGACTTCCACGGCGAGTGGAACTACACGATAGTCCCGGAGCCGGAGGCCGCCGATCCCTCCGCCCCGCCCGTCCCGGTCGTCACCCGGGCTTCCTGAGGCCCGTACCGGATCCGGGGGACTCCCCCTTCCCCGCGCCGTCCGGAGGCGCCCCCCGAGGGGCCCCAGGCGGAGAAGGGCCGCAGGACCCCTGCGCGGAGCGGAGCGCTTCCGGGCAGGCCGGCGTGAGATTCGCGCCGAGGCGTCCGGAACGACCCGGAGCGGCAACCCGCATTCCCCAGAGGTCTGAAAGCCGCGGAGCTCTCCCCGCGGCTTTCTTTTTCCCGGGCGCGGGCCTCAGGCCGGGCCGGGACCCGGAGAAGGCTTGCGGTCCGCCGCGCCGGCCCGCCCAGGCCCTCCCCGGCAGCCCTTCCAGGCCCCGC
>JAISEQ010000043.1 GCA_031264045.1 Deltaproteobacteria bacterium | reverse complement strand
GTCATGCCGCTTTTGGGCTCCACCTCGCCTGAAAGGGCCGCCCACTCGATGGCCCGGAGGGTGGTGGTGCCCACCGCCGCCACGGGCACCCCGCGCGATCTGGCGGAGTTTATCTCCATGGCGGTCTCCGGTCCCACCTCCACGTATTCCTCGTGGAGGGCGCCCCTCTCCAGGTCGCGGTCCGAGAGCGGCAGGAAAGTGCCCGCTCCCACCCTGAGATGGACGCTCACCTCCCCGTGTCCCTGCTCCCGCAGGCTTTCCAGGTGCCTGCAGGTGAAATGGAGCCCTGCGGTGGGGGCCGCCACGGCGCCGGCCCTCGCGGCGTAGACCGTCTGGTAGCGCAGGCGGTCCTCCCGGTCGTCCGGCCGCTTTATGTACGGAGGGAGCGGCAGGTGGCCCAGAACTTCCAGCACCTCGGCCGGGGGTGCCGAGAAACGGAAGCGCAGGAGGCGGTGGCCCGCCGCGTTGATGTCGATCACCCTGGCCTCCAGCTCGCTTCCCGCCCTCTCGAAGACGAGCTCGGCCCCGATCTTGAGGCGCTTGCCGGGGGAGCCGAGGCACCACAGCTCGTAGACGCCTTCCCTCAGCGACTCGGCGGGGGGGGTCAGGATGAGGATCTCGAGACCTCCCGTACGGCCCCTCTTGTGTCCGAAGAGCCTGGCCGGCGTGACCTTGGCGTCGTTGAAGGCCAGAAGCGCCCCCGGGGGCAGAAAGTCCCCCAGGCGGGGGAACACGGTGAGCGCGATCTCCCCCGTGTCCCGGAAGAGGACCATGAGCCTGGACTCCCCGCGCTCCTCCGGCGGCTCCTGCGCGATGAGCTCGCGCGGCAAATCGAACGTGAAGTCCTCTAGACCTTTTATGGCCTTGGCGGCGCCGTTCAAGTGACCTCCATCGTCCGGTACGGAACACCGGCTGGCCGCCGGTCCGGGCAGTCACGATTATAGGCCAATCCGGGCGATTATGAAAGGAGCGCGTCCGTATTCCGGGCGTTCGCCGTGAACCGGTATAATTGCCTGAATGACTGCGGCATAGCGGTTTCCGGAAAAATCCGCTAAGTCATCTAGACATCTATAATCGAAAATTTTCCGGGGAATCTTGCCGTGGGCGCGTTCAGGAGCCTGTTGCGGCTTAGGCGCAGATTCGCCGCGTCGCTTCCGATGCGGCGATGCCACGGAATGACCTGTGCGGCTGAATGCATGGGCCATCATCGGCCTGCGACGGCATCAGGCGCAGGCATAACCGGCTTCCGCAAATGCTGCGCGGAAGAATGCCGGATGTCGCGGAGAGGCAGTCTTGCGAACCGGGATCGCCTGTCCGAAAGCCGTACGGGCCAAATTCGGTTGGCGTGCAGTCGAAACATGATTCGGGAAATCGAATGATTGTCCCAGGCACGCGATGCAAGTGGAGTTTTCGCGCAGATACATCATCTGAAAATTTCAGGACGATCAGTCTGTAAATTATAATTGATGAAAATTATTTAGATATTTCTTGGAACAATCGATCAGGAAAGGAAATTCCGAGATATTTGAATCAGTCTCCCCGCCTCTCCAATGGCTCAACCGGCGAAGGGAAACCATTCTCCCGCATTTTGCCGTGATGGGTAGCCTTCGCGTGACACATTTACTCGGTGAAGTCATTCCATCAGACCCAACAGTTTCAGGGCGGCCCTGGGCAGTGCCGTTCTTTTCGGTCCGTCCGCATCGAGATTGCGGATATCCAGATTGATGGCGAAAGGATAGACTTCATCTCCCTTTTCCAGCCAGCCGACCCACCAGCCTATGCCGCAGCCATCCCGTAAGGCCGCGCCGGTTTTGGCGTAAAGGGACCAGCCCGGGCCGCTTTCGAGCAGAAGAATCTCCCTGACCGCCGCCTGGGCTTCCCTGGGCAGAGGCAACTCGCCCTTAGCAAGACGGGACAAAAAGGACACCTGCTCCGCCGCGCTTATGCCCAGAGGCCCTTCAAGCCAAAACGAATCTACTTGCGATCCCACATCGCCATTGCCGTAGTTCAGGCGCTGAAGCTCGGAACGCATTCTCTCCAGCCCAATGCGCCGGGCCAGTTCCTGATAGATAGGAACGTTGGAAATCCTGATGGCCTCCCTCAGCCCCATATCCTTTTCCCAAGCTTTCATCATCTGGGGCCGCCCGCCGTACGGCAGTGGCTCGTCCACATCCGCCACCGCCCCAGCGGACAGGCCGATTAGGGAATTCGGTATCTTAAAAGTGGAAGCGGGCAGGAATCTCGTCTCGGCCCTGATCCTGTCGTGGCCCGTCAGTCGGCCTGCCTTGCAGTCGAAGACAACGAACGTTCCAACGGCTCCGGCCTTTTCGAACAGACGGCCTATTTCAGGCTTGTCCTGCCACTGCTGCCCCCGGGCCGAAGCGGGCAGCACGAAAAGGACCAGAACCGTCATGACCGTAACCTTGACAGACATAAATGCTCCCGACTATCCGGCTGCTATTGAAACTGTGAAAGCAACCTGGAAACCATAACTGCAAGATGCGGGGATTTTGCCGGACATCCCGGCACCTGCCCGATTCGGCAGTGCGGCACCTTCGCCTTTTCAGCGGCGGGTACGGCGCGAATAGGCAATGCCTCCCGCATGCCGCCATCGGCTTTCGGGCATCGTATGCCCGAAAATGCATAAAGTCAATGTTGAAACCGTCTCATGAGTGAAAATATTCTTGTTATTCTTCCTGTCTATTCAGTCTGCTGTCTTCTCCGTGCTGTAGCTCTGGAAACGACAAGAGATTTAACCGGAGGGAACGATGTCGGCGTTAAATTCCGTTCGCAATGTCTGCCGAAACCTCGTTTTCCCCGATCTTCATGCACCTCCCGCAACTCGTCATAAGTCTCAATTGTTCCGTGACGGGATCGGACAACCGAGCAAACGGACAACCTCCATGACTGTCACCTTGCAGCCCCGTAATCAGAGCGCGGGCACCGGCGCTCAACGGCCATGACGCGGCCTGCGCTCGGTATTGTGGAAGCGTCCTGACAGCCCTGCCCGTTCCGGGCTCTCCCCCTGTCTTCACGCCTGGGCGGTCGGCGGATGCCGGGGCCCTCCGGTGTACTCCGACCTGGAATCGTAGCCCCCGGGGCGGGTCTCGGCTACCGCGCATGAACGATCATCCCCGGAGAAACCGCTTTAAGAACCGGCTTGCGGAAAGCGTGCCCGGGGTCTATCATCTGCTGACCCGGCCTGGATCGCGCCTTTCGCGCCCTCATGCCGACGCGGGGTGCGGCGGCCGCCGCACGGCCGGACGGAGGACGCCTCCCCGGACCTTTCCGCTCTCCAGAGCCTCTCTTCCCCGCCGGCGGCGGCTTTCCCCGCGGCGTGCCCCCTCCCGCCATCTGCGCTCCGCTCCCGGGGCCCGGGCGGCGGGGTTCTCCGGCGCCCGCCGCCCTTCAAGGCCCGTCAACCGAATGAACCTGATGACCTTCTCAGAAGCGGTGCTCGGCGCCCCGCCCTCCGAGGCCGAACGCCTCTTCTCGCACGCCTGCGACCATCTTGGCCCGAAGGGCGGCAGCGCGGAAGACGCCGCCGGAGGACGGCTGGCCTGCGCCGTGCTCCTGGACGCCCGGTTCACCGACGCGGCGGTCAGGGTCGCCGTGAGCCTCCTCCTGCCCGATCAGGACGGCGAGGCCCTGCGCCATGCGCTGTGGGCCGCCGCCCTCGTCATCGCCCGCCTGGAGGACGAGGGCCGGGACGTCGAGGCGGCCGGCCTACTCGAGCTTGCCGCTAAGCAGCTGAGGGCAGCCGATCTTCCCCCTTCCGGGCCGGAGCCCGGGTTCCGGGTGACGGCCCCTGGCTCCGGATCCGCCGGGGTGCCCGGTTCCGGACGCGGGAACGGGACGGGGCCGGGGCCCTCGTCCGACGCAGGTTCCCGGGAGGGGCGGGCGCGCCGTACCGAAGCGTCAGCCGCCTCCGCCTTCGGGCAGGAGGAGAATCCGCTGGCGCTGTTCGCCTACCTGACCGTTCCCCCTTCCGGGCCCGCCCCGGTCAGCCGCGCCGGGCCACTGCCGACCGGCCCGGGCCCCCTCCGTGCCTTCTGCGGGAGGGCCGTGCACGAGGTCGCGAAGGCCGGCTTCAGGCAGATGGTGGCCAACGGGCGCATCGCGGACGCCCGCCAGGCCCTGACCGTCACTCTCCGGAGCTCCGCCGTCTGGCGAGACCTGAGGTGGCGCATCGAAGGCCCCTCCAGGCTGTGCTCGGGCATGGCCAGGCACTCCTCCGCAGCCGAGGCGGCCGGGACGCTCCTGTTCCTGGGCCCCTGCGCGGCTACCGCGAGAGAGCGTCTGGAGGTAGCCGGGGCCTGGGGTAGGACGGCAGTGGAGCTGGCCCGCGAGGGGGACTCCTACGGGGCGGTCCGCGCCGCCAGGGAATGCGGCTTCTTCGCCTCCACCGGAGGTCCACAGGATGCCAGGACGGCCTTCGTCGCCGCGGCGACCGCCGCGCTCGCGATCTCCCGGGACGGTGCTCCGGAGGTGGGGACGGCGCTTTTCTCCCTCGCCTGTTCCTGGTCCGCCCGCCCCGGCTGGGGGGAGGAGGGCGCCCGGTTCGCCGAGAAGATGCTGGTTTCGCTCCACCGGACCCTGAACCGGGCCCGGCGCACGGATCTGGAGGCTGGGCTGATAGCCGCCCTGCCCCTGCGCGGCATGGTCCGGGGAGCATGGATAGCCGCCGGCCATGCCGCGCGCATAGCCCGCTCCCTGGAGAGGGACGGGAATCCCGGCCAGGCGGCGGCAGCCCTCCTGAACGCCTCGCGTCACGATCTCCCCCCGAGGGCGGCTTTCGCGCTATTTCTGGAGGCGAGCTCCCTCTCGCTCGGCTGCCTGACCCGGAATTTCCCGCTGGAAGCTGCGGCGGACGCCTTCCTCGCCTCGGACAGGGCCGCCAGCCTGGCGGCCGGCCTCATGCCGGGGTCCGGGGGGCGAGGAGCCTCCCGCGCCCCCTCCTCCGGGATCTGGCCGGGACCGGCTTCCGGATCCGGTCCGGTCTCCGGGAAGGGTGCCTCC
>JAISEQ010000040.1 GCA_031264045.1 Deltaproteobacteria bacterium | reverse complement strand
ACGCCTCGGGCGGGCACAGCGGTCCCAGGACCTTGAGGAGGCCCGCGCAGAGATCTGCGTCGTTCATGCAGTAGCGCTCGTAGCGCTCCAGGAGCTCGGGGCTGAAGTCCTCGAGCCTCAGACCCTTCGCCGTCTCGCGCTCCCCGCCCTTCTCCCCCACGCCCAGACCGGCGCACAGGGACTTCAGGCTGCGCCCGTGAATCCGGGAGTGGCCCGTCCAGTTGGACAGGGCGGCGGTGCAGACGATGCGCGCGGGCTCGATGCCCAGGATCCTCTCGAGGATGAACCCGTCAAACCAGGCGTTGTGGGCGACCCACGCGGCGTCCGGAGCCGCCTCGAGGCAGTCCTTCAGAAACTCCGCCGCCGCCGGGTCGCCTCCGCAGGCCCCGGACCCCCGGCAGACGGCCCCGTCGAGCGGGTTCATTTCCCGGTCGAGAAACCTGACCGCGACCGCTATGATCTGGAAGCGGGGATCCAGGCAGTACGCCTCGGTGCTCATGCGGGCGAGGCTGTAACGCTCGTTGTAGTACGACTCGAAATCGAACACCACATATGCGGTTCTGACTCGCATGCGAAAAACTACCCCGAAACTACCGCGCGACGATCGAACGGAAACCGAGACGCGGTAATGGAAATGAACTCTCCGGGATACGCAAGGGGCTGCGGGGCCCCGCATGGACCC
Source organism: Deltaproteobacteria bacterium (assembly GCA_031264045.1). Lineage (GTDB taxonomy): Bacteria > Desulfobacterota > Desulfarculia > Adiutricales > Adiutricaceae > JAIRZX01. The sequence continues at coordinate 2,630 of JAISEQ010000040.1, read as the reverse complement.
GGGCGGATGTTTCGCCTACGGGACCAACCTCCCTGGCACCGGAGGGAACCCCCTGGGGATAGAAGTGAACGTCATCACCGAGGAGAGGGTGAGGGCCAGCCTGGCGGCCGCAAGGGAGTCGGGCCCGGACGTCACGGTGGCCCTCTTCCACTGGGGAACCGAGTACGCGCACGGACCCACCCAGACCCAGATCCGGCTTGCCGAGATCTCGGCGGAGGAGGGGGCGGATCTGGTGATAGGGACCCACCCTCACGTGCTCCAGCCGATAGAGGTGCTCACGACCCCCAGGGGCCGGACCGTTGCGGCCTACTCGCTCGGGAACTTCATGGCCAACCAGATGAAGGCGCCCAGGGAGAGATCGGCGGTGCTCGCGGTCGAGCTCCGGAAGATTCCGGGGGGCGGGGCCGGGATCATCCGGGTCTCCGTAGCTCCGGTCTACGTCTCCTCCGCCTGCACCGACGCCTCAGGCTGCGTGAGCCAGCTCCTCTACGGCGGCGGGGCACCCGCGGACGCCGACGGAACCGCTGCCCGGAGCCATTTCGGCGATCCGGACGGCTCGGGCCACTCAGGAGATCCGGAAGCGAGGACGGATCCGCGTTCCCCGCAGTCCCCGTCACCGCCGGACCGCGCCCCCGGACATGCCGGAACCGGAGACCGTTACGGAGAGGGGAGGCAGGCCGGCTCCGGCAGGGCCATGGGCTATGTCGGGGCCGCCTCCTCCGCAAGGGCCGGGGCACCTGCGGCACCCGTCATAACCCTCGACTCCGCTCCCCCGGGACCCGAGTGGAGCGACCTTCCGGAAGCCTCCGACGAGGAGGCCGCGAAGGCGTCGGAGGCCGGCGCAAGGGTGCTGGACTTCCTGGGGGCCTACGGGGAACCGGACGCCTACGGCTTCTACACCGTGTGGGACGCCTCAAGGCCGGGGAAGCTCCCCTTGCCCAGAAGAACCGCCCCCTGACCGGCACCTCCGGGAGGGAGGCGGGCAAAGCCGGTCCGGGCCGGAAACCCCGCGCGGCCGCGCTCCGGGAAAAGACACACCAGTTGCCGCAGATCGCTCGCGGAGCATCGGAGAAACCGCCCGCAGGCGTCCTCCCCCCCAAGCTGTCGAGGGAGGCCGCTGTCGAGCCGGGCAGGAACTGCCGCTCTTCCGAGTGATCCTGATCCGCCTCGCGGTCGTGTTCCGACCGTCCGTACCCGACGTCTCCCGGGCCCGGTCGCCCGCGAAGCGCGCCGCGCCCCCCCGGTCTTCTTCCTCATCGCGGCCCTCTTCCTCATCGCGGCCCTCTTCATCATCGCGGCCCTCTTCATCATCGCGGGCCTCTTCTTCAATGCGGACATGGGATTTTCCATGCGGATGAGCAGGCCTGCGGACAGGGTCAACGCCCCCGGCCGCGGTCATGCTCCTGACCGCCCGGCTGACCCCGGGCTTTCCGGCCAGGGGAGCATTTCGGACTGCCTTGAGTGCCCGGCCCCGGCCAACTTCCTCCCGACCGCGCGGATCCCCGTCACGGCCTGGCCCTGCGACAACGTCGAAGGCCGAAACACCTTCATCCCGGTGCGGTTCACATTCGCGATCCTGACGTGCCACCTGTCCATACAACTTCTGAAGCGCATATGCACACGTGATCCGGCGGCCAGAAAGCGCAAGCTCCAGGTGCTACGGGGCGAACTGGTCATCTTCGTGGCCAGGGCGACGCTCCGTTCCGTCTTCCCGGACACCCGGACGCTGACCAGCCAGGACCAGGGATTCACCCGGAAGCCGTTCCGACGGCTCCGGCTTATGGTACTCGGCCGCGAGATCCGTGCCGCTCGTGACGCTCCGGATTCAGGGAGCGCCGGAGTCGGAGGTTCTTCCGGTCCGGCCTGGTCTTATGTCCAGCGAGAGGCGCGGCGCCGTTGTTCCTCACCGTGCGCTGCAGGGTGAACCCGTTCCGGCGCACCGCCGAGACCTTCTTCAACCGCGATTTCGCGGTCTGCCTGGCCGCCCGGCTGGGCATGTTCCTCTTCTCCGCGGCCCTGGACCCGGGCTGCGGGCGGCTTTCGGGGGAAATCCTCATCGTGGCGGACAAGACCTTCTAAATCCGCAACATCCACGAACCCGTCTGCCGCAAGCTTCTTCTCTGGACGTGCCGGGACGTGACGGAGAACTCCGGAAACGTTCCGTTCGGGGTCCTCACCTTCGGGGCGGCCGCCCAGATTGCCGTTCCGCTGAAGAGGGGCGAGATGGCCGGGACGGCGTTCATCTCCTCCTTGAAAAAGTCCGCACCTTCGGAGGTCAGCCGCTGAGGAGGGGGGCATGAACGCCTCGGTTCCGCCTTGGACCAGCGCACTCGCGGGGCTGGCCCGCCGCACCGCCGGGAGTGGCCCCGCCGCCGGCCGCGACGTCATTCTCCCGTCCCCAAAATCAGCGGCCTGACAGGCCGACCTACAAGAGCAGACAGCATTGAAAAAAGGAGTTTTCAAGAATTTTTGAAGCGTGGATGAATGACGGAACCGTAATCGGTCGGCGAGGCCGCACGGGGCTGTTTGCGTTCACCGGTCCGAGGGTCCCGGGAGGCAGAGGATAAGTGAATGCGTGCCAGATATTGGGGGCGTGACTGACTGATCACCATTTTCGGCCGCCGTCGACC
>JAISEQ010000031.1 GCA_031264045.1 Deltaproteobacteria bacterium | reverse complement strand
GATCACGGGCACGACCATGAACACGAGCATGACCACGAGCACCATGCCCACAGCGAGGAGACGGAAGCCGCATCCATCGTCTCCTTCGAGCGGGAGTACGCCATCGTGCCCCCCGAGGGTGTGAAGGCCGAGCTCGTGACGGCGAGCCTCGAGCTCTTCATGACCCAGCTGGCGGAGATCCTCCGCGAGTCCAAGTACATGATAGGCCACATCAAGGCCTACGTGAGCTACCCGGACGACAGCGGCATCGGCCTCTCCGTCGTGAGGAAGAAGGTGAACCGCAAGGAGGCGGGCTACAAGGCGGACGCCCCCGTGAAGTCCTTCAAGCTGGCGCTCACCAACATCGTCTTCTCCGTGGACGAGCGGGAGCTGGGCCGCCTGGTGGAGCTGGGCCTGGCGATCGCCCTCCCCCCGCCCTTCGCGAAGAAGGCGTAGCCCCGCTCCGCTCTCAAGAACTCGCGCATTTCAAAGGGGCGGCCCGCGGCCGCCCCTTTTTTCCCGGGCGCCTTTCAGCAAGAGGCTCCCTGCCAGCACGAGGTTTCCCCGCTGGGTCCCCGAGGCCCACGTTCGTGACTCAAGCGGGGCGAAGCCCGAACTGCCAGACGGGAACCCCGCCGCGCCAGATGCGGGCGCGGACTCCGTAAGGATATGTTCCCTGGCCCTGCGCCGGCGCGCGGCGAGCGTTGTCCGGACATGATCGCTCATCACAGCGCGTTTCGCGGCAACCATCTTCGCAGTCCGCGAAGCGTCTTCGCCGAAAGCGAAGCGTCTTCGCCGTCCGTGCCGCATCATCGCCGTCCGCAACGCATCAAGGGAATCCGGAGCCGCACGTCCGGTGCCGGAAAAGCGGAAGTCCCCGATGTTTCCCGACCGGCGGCCGGCAGAGCGGCGCCCTGCCCTCCAGCGGCCTACGCCTCCAGACGCCCCGCCCGGCCTGGCCAGTCACAGAAGCCGAGCGGGCACTCGCGGCACAGGGGCATGCGGGAACGGCACAGCGCCCTCCCGTGGGCTATGCCCTGATGGGAGAAAAGGCTCCAACGGGACTTCGGGACGAGCTCCGCCAGATCCGCCTCCACCTTTACGGGATCGTCGTGGACGGTGAGACCCAGCCGCCTGGACACGCGCCCCAGGTGGGTGTCCACCGTGATGCCGGGGAGCCCGAAGGCGTTGGCGAGGACGCAGTTGGCCGTCTTGCGGCCCACGCCCGGAAGCGACACGAGCTCGTCGACGGTGCTCGGCACCGTGCCCCCGAACCTCTCCGATAAGGCCCTGGAGGCCGCGCGTATGTTTTTGGCCTTCATGCGGAAGAACCCGCAGCTCCTGATTATGTCCTCCACGGCCTCCGGAGGTGCCGCCGCCATCTCGGAAGGGCCGGGGAAGGCCTCCAGGAGCTTCGGGGCCACCATGTTCACGCGCCGGTCCGTGCACTGGGCCGAGAGGATGGTGGATACCAGGAGCCCGAAAGGCTCGCGCTCGGACAGGGCGCAGTCCGCCTCCGGATAGAGCCTGCCGAAGGCTTCCAGCACGAGTTTCGCGCGGCCGGCCGGGCTTCCGGGGGCCCGTTCACCGGCGGCCCGGGCCCCGCGCCCGGCTCCGGAAGTTTCCTTCCGGGCGGCTCCGGCAACGGGCGGTTTCGCCTTGAGGCGTCTCGTCCCGGAAACCTTCGCGGCAGGCGATCCCGCCATCCCCGGCTTCACGGCCGTCCCCGCCGCCTTCCCGGACGCCGGGCCGCTCGCGGGGGCCGCCCGGGATTTGCCGCGGGCTGTCGCCTCCGCGCCAGACGCGGCGGCAACCGGCGCCCCGGCGCCCGCCCTGCCCTTCTCGCCGGCCATGCTCCCCTCCGTATCCTGCCCGCCCGCCGGGCGGGAGTGGCGCCATGCGGAAGGCGGGGCCAGGCCCTCCGCGCCGAGCCGCGGGGCGCGTGGGGGCTCCCGCGGAGAAGGATGCCGGCCTGGGCGGTCGCCGCCCGGGCCCGGGACGGCCCCCCGCCGTGCCCGCGGGAGCCCCGGAAGACCGGGCCGGTCAGGCGAGGAGACCCCCGACAAGCGTCCGCACGTTCTCGGCTGTGAAGCCCAGCTCCGCGAACACGCTCTCCGCCGGACCCGAGAACCCGAAGCCGTTCACGGCGAGGATCCTTCCGGCGCTCCCGGCGTAGCGCTCCCAGCCCATGGGCGATCCCGCCTCAATCGCGAGCCTCCTCGTGACGTCCGGGGGGAGCACCGCGTCGCGGTAGCCGGGGTCCTGGGCCTCGAAGATCTCCCAGCAGGGAAGCGAGACCAGCCGGACCCTGCCGCCGAAGGAGGATCCCTCCAGGGCGTCCAGTGCCAGCGGCACCTCGGAACCGGTGGCTATCACTATCGCCTCGGGCCTGCCGCCGTCCGCGTCCTTCAGCACGTAGCCGCCCCTCGCGGGCCCGTCGACCACGGCGGGGTACAGGGACGGGTGCAGGACCGGGAGGTTCTGGCGGGAGAGCGCGAGCGCGCTGGGGCCGGGGCCGGCGAGCGCCGCGTCCCACATGGCACGCGTCTCGTAGGCGTCCGCCGGGCGCATGACGTTCAGGTTCGGCATGGCCCGCAGGGCCGCCAGGTGTTCCACCGGCTGGTGGGTGGGGCCGTCCTCCCCCACGCCGACGCTGTCGTGGGTGAGGACGTATATGACTTTCAGGCCCATCAGCGCGGAGAGCCTCACGGCCGGGCGCAGGTAGTCGGAGAAGACCAGGAAGGTCCCGCAGTAGGGGACGAAGCCGCCGGAGAGGGCCAGGCCGTTGGACACCGCCCCCATGGCCGCCTCCCTGATGCCGAAGTGGATGTTCCGGCCCCCCGGGTTCAGGGGGAGCATGGAGCCCCCCCCGGAGACCGAGGTCTTGTTGGAGGGGCCGAGATCGGCGCTCCCCCCGAGAAGATCGGGGAGCTCCTTCGCCACGGCGTTTATGACAGTCCCGCCCGCGGCCCTGGTGGCCACGGGCTTTCCGGCGGGAAACTCGACCCGCGTCCTTTCGGGCAGATCCGCGGGAAGCTCGCCAGCGAGCCGCCTGGCCAGCTCCGCGTGCTCGTCGGGGTACTTCGCGCCGTAGGCGGCGAACGAAGCCTCCCACCTGAGCCTCTCCTCGCGGAAGGCGGCGGACCTGTTCCTGAAATTCACGGCGACCCTGTCGTCCACGAAGAAGTCGGGCTTGTCCCCGAAGCCGTAGTAGGCCTTCGTGGCGGCCAGGCCCTCGGGCCCCAGCGGCTCCCCGTGGGCGGCGGGAAGGCCGGCCCTGGGGCTCCCGGCGCCCAGGACCGTCCTCGCCACTATGAGGCTCGGGCGCTCGGTCTCCAGCCTGGCGTTCTCCACCGCCTGGTGGACGGCCTGCAGATCCTCGCCGTCCGCCACCGTTATGACCTGCCAGCCGTAGGAGGTGAAGCGGGCCCGGACGTCCTCCGTGAAGCACAGCTCCGTCCCCCCCTCTATGGTCATCCTGTTGTCGTCGTAGACGTAGACGAGCTTGTGGAGCTGCTGCGCGCCGGCCAGGCTCGCGGCCTCCGAGGCCACGCCCTCCATCAGATCCCCGTCCGAGACCAGCGCGAAGACGTGGTGGTCGAAGAGCGCGAAGCCCGGGCGGTTGTAGCGGGCGGCCATGGCCCTCTCGGCTATCGCCATGCCGACCCCCATCGCGAAGCCCTGGCCCAGAGGGCCGGTGGTGGCCTCTATTCCGGGGGCGGCGCGGTACTCGGGGTGCCCCGGCGTCCTGCTGTGGGGCTGCCGGAAGTCCTTCAGGTCGTCCAGGCTCAGCCCGTAGCCGGCAAGGTGGAGCCAGCTGTAGAGAAGGGACGATCCGTGCCCGGCGGACAGGACGAAGCGGTCCCGGTCGGGCCACAGGGGCGCCTGGGGGTCGTGCCTGAGGAATCTCGTCCAGAGAACGTACGCGAGGGGCGCGGCCCCCAGGGGGAGGCCCGGGTGCCCGCTCCTGGCCCTCTCCACCATCTCGACTGACAGGATCCTCAGGGTGTTTACCGATGCCTGGTCCTTGCGGTTGTATATGACGGCTGCGGCTGACATGTATCCCCCTAGCTGGAAAAAGGTCCGGCCGGACCGCGCGCGGAGCCCCGTTTCCCGAAAGCGGCCGCGCGGGCGCCCGGAAACCCCGGGCTCCGCGGCCCCGGCAGGCCCGGGGCCGGAACCGCCGGGAAAACGGCCCTTTCCGCCGGGAAAGGGCACCGCGCCGGAAAGCCCCCCGGATCCGAAACCCGGCCGGCCTTACGCGAATTCTTGCTGGACGTCTATTTGTATCAGAAAACGGACCGCGTTTAAAGGCCCGGAAATGCTCCGGCGCATTCCTCCGGCCGCTTCACGCCGCCCTCCCGGAGGGAGCCGGGGCCGCGGCCCGCACGGAAGGCGGACCGGGCGGCACGGGACCCACCCGCGGGCGGTCCATGCGTAGAACCGCTCGCGGGGACCGGGCACCCAGCCTTCCGGGTCGCGGGTCAGGGTCCGGGGCAGGGGAAAGTCCGGCGCGGCCCCAACCCGTCCGGCCGACAGGACTCCGGCACGGGGCCGGGAGGCGCGAAAGCTTCGGGGAAGCCCCGCTGACGCCGCCCGGAGCCGCGACCGCGGCGGATCTCTCCGGGAGGGGCAGGGCCGCCGGACGGCGGCGGGGCGCCCGGCGCCGCCGCCGGGCCGGCATGGCTGGCACCCGCGCCTCCGCGCCGGGAGGGGAGAGCGGGAAGGGCTCGGCGAGGTCCGCGCCGCCCCAGGGGGCGGCGGGGGGCGGAAGCCTCCCCCGGCCCGATGCCGGCGGGAAGCCTCCGGAGCTATGCCTTTACGACCGTGGGGGCCGCGGGGAAGGCGCCTCTGGTGTCCACCAGGAGCTTCGAGTGCTGGAGGATGAGGTCATGGTCGAAGGACTTGTGGTCCGTAAGCATCACCACCGCGTCGAAGGAGGCGAGGCTCTCCGGGGTGAGCTTCACGCTCGAGAAGTCCCATGACCCGCGGCGCAGGGGGGGCATGCGGGGGACGTGGGGATCGGAGTACTGGCACTCGCAGCCGGCCTCCTCGAGCAGGCTCAGCACCTCCAGGGAGGGGGACTCGCGCATGTCCTCGACGTTCTTCTTGTAGGCCATGCCCAGGAGGAGGATCTTCGCGCCCTTCAGCGGCATGCCCCGCTCGTTCAGCGCTCTCGCGAGCTTCCCCGTGACGTACCGGGGCATGGATCCGTTGACCTCCCCGGCGAGTTCTATGAAGCGGGTATGCACCCCGTACTCCCTGGCCTTCCAGGTGAGGTAGAAGGGGTCTATGGGTATGCAGTGGCCCCCTATGCCCGGCCCGGGGTAGAAGGGCGTGAAGCCGAACGGCTTGGTGGCGGCGGCGTTTATGACCTCGTGGATGTCCAGGCCCATCTTGTCGGAGACCATCTTCAGCTCGTTCACCAGCCCTATGTTCACCGCCCTGTAGATGTTCTCAAGGAGCTTCGTCAGCTCCGCC
>JAISEQ010000019.1 GCA_031264045.1 Deltaproteobacteria bacterium | reverse complement strand
CCCCTCCTTCACGGTCAGGTACCCCCCCTGGTTCGGGATCTCCGGCAAGATCACTGCGGACGGAAAAAGACCCGAGAGGATAGAGGTGGCGAACGGGGAGGATTCGGGGAAGACAAGGTACTTCGAGCTGACCGTAACGCTCGAGGGCATAAGCGAGAGCGGCCTGGAGACTCTGGAACAGGAGGGGCCGGACGACTTCTTCGCTACCGTGGGGGGGGCCATCCGCGCCGCAATGAACGGTTCCTACTCCGGCGCGAGGGCCTTCGTCTACCGTGGATTCCCCGCCGCGGACATAGACGCCTCCTCAGTGGTGCGCCCCGAGGGAACCGACGGGTCCTTCTCTGTCATGTACGTCCAACGCTCGATCGCCAAAGGCGACACCCTGGTGACGCTCGTCTGCCTGACCGGAGGCTCCGCCGGGGAGGCGCAGTTCGAGGAATTCGCCCTGCGCGAGGACAGCGCCGTCAAGGAGATCTGCACGCCCTTCCTCGACTCGCTGGAGTTCCCGAAATAGCCGTCTTCCAAAAAAGTTAGCGGCGGTCGGGGATGCCCGCCGGCGATGCCCGTGCGGGAACCGGAACGCCGGACCCCGAAAGCGGTGACCGGAAGACAGGCGCGGTCCGAAATCCCGCAGATTTTCGCAAAAAATCGCAGCGAACTGAAAATCCCGAACTGTCCGTTAGGGGCCTCGCGTCTGAGCCCGGAGCGCACCGAAGCCGGGGCGGCTTCACGTCACGCGCCCGTTCCGGCCCGGGCCTTTCCCGGCGCCGACGGGTCCGGGATCCCGAAACCGGACCTCCCGCCCCCCGCAGGGCAGGCGAACCGACCGCCCCCGCGGGACTCGCGGGAAGAAACGAGGTCCGCGGAGCCTTTTGGCGGCTTCCGGAGCCGAGGCCCTTGACACGGGACATGCCGGTGGTTACATCTCCATGAGATACGAAACCTCCCGCTCCCGCCCTTCCTCCCGCCCGACTGCGGCCGCCACCCTTCCCACGCGCCGACCCACAAGGATCACAAGTGAGCCCCTTCCCTGCATCCCCCCCCGAAACATCCCGCACGGCAGTCATTTCCACGGCCATAGCCGTTGCCATCCTCGCGGCCCCGGCAGCCTGGGCGCAGCCCGGCTGGCTTTCCTTCTCCAGCTCAGAGGCGGTCCCGCAGCCTCCCCTCGCCTTCACGGTACGCTATCCCCCGGGATTTTCCAGAACCGGAGGTTCGGACATTCTGGAAACCCAATACGCGCGGGACATGCTACCCGAAGGGAGCGGGCAGGCGGCGGACTCCATCGTCCAGAACTTCCGGCTCAAGGAGACGGAGCGCTGCAGCTTCGTCTTCATGAACATCGTTACCTCCCCATGGTCCCCCGACATGAAGCTCATGGCCAGCGAGGACGGTTACCCGTCGGTGTTCGAGGCAGCGGGCCGCTCCACTGCCGAGACCTTCGGCTACACCTTCGATGCCGCAAGGCACTTCCTTCACGCCGGCTTTCAGGCCGCGGACATGTATTTTTCCAGGACTGCCGTTTCAAGCCTCGGCAACGAGTTCGCGTCGCTCGGCATTCAGCGCGTCATCTCCAAAGACGGACTAATCTTCACCCTCAGCTGCTTTTTGACAGTCATGCAGACTGAGGCTATCGCCGGAGGCTACACGTCCAGCGAAAACCCTTCCGCGAACAGATTCTGCCTGCCTTTCTTCGATTCCCTCGCGTTCAGTGACTAGCGGCCTCATGCCGCCTCGAACTGCCCCCGGACTGCCCGTGTCCCGTATGCTCCGCTGACCGGACCATCCGGGGTCAGTTGAGCAGACAGACAGTGTCCATGCCGTCCCCTCCGGAACGGCAGAATGCTAGACATCCCGGATCCTACCGGAGAATTGTCAAAGGGAAGTTCAGCGGCCCCTTCAGTCAGCGATGCCTTCAAGTTTTCCAGGTACAGGACGCAGGATATCGCATTATCTGACCGCTCAAGCATCGGCAGTCTTGATGTCCGACACTTCAATCATGCCATTTTATTCAAAACTAAATTTTCGGCAAACAATTCACATGTCATTTCTTCGTAATCGCATGTATAATACTCCTTATCGATATCTTCCACCCAATCGTCTCCATTTATCCCAATAGAATATTTTTCATCATTGCTCCCGCAGTCATCTTTGCCAGCCGCATTCAGGAAACAGCACCGACGCCGTTGCGAAAATATCCGTATTCTTTTCAAGGCAGACCGAGCAAGCCTCGCGGAACCACACTCTGAGGCACGGTCACCTTATCCCGTGATTCAACATTTCATTGCGGATGCCAACGGCCGCTATCGTCCGCCCTTGACCGATACCGTAAGGACTCGGGACACCGAAAGCAGGGTTCTGCAGATTAATGATGCCCAAAAACCCTGCACGCTGAGTCCAAATGCGACAATGTCAGAGGAAGCGGTGACCGGTAAGGGAAAGAGGTAACCGCCATGGGAAGAAACCGGTATGGGAATCAGGCAGTTGGAAGCGTGTGGGAGGGAAACAGGCAGTTGGAAATCAGGGAAATACCCGAACGCTCCATGCTGGACCGGAAACGCTCCGCCGCCGTTGGGAGCGGCATTCGACCGTTTACAAAATACTCGTTTACGGAATTAATATAATTCGCTTTCATGTTCCAGCACGTAACGTTTACTGATCCGAAACGATAAGCTGTCCTAAGTCAAAAATGCTCAGCCGACTCCCCTGTGACGACAGCACCGTTGCGGCCGATATGATCCGAAGCGCGTGATCGCACCCAAAAAGGCCGGCCGCCTCCTCCCGATCAGACGCGATGTCAGGCAACGGCTTCATGGAAGCCCGCCTCTTGACGAGAAGTGCTCCGGGAGCGTTGCAGATTTCCCTGCATGGACCATCTAGCCCGGATTCAGGCGGCTTTCCGACCTCTCCGGCGTGGCCCCGCCCGACCGGTCCCCGATGCGAGGCGGCCGAAACTCCTGCCGAATTCCGGCCCGGTCACGCGCCGCCTGCTGGACTCCGGACCGTTACCGGGGTAGAATCATATGGCGGAGTTCAGGTTCACAGCCCCGCCCAGGAGGTTCCGCCATGAGACCATCCCCCGCTCTGGCCCCGATCCTAGCCGTCTTTGCGGTCCTAGCCGCCCTTTCGGCGGCCCCGCCCGCCTCGGCGCAGCCCGGATGGCTCAAGTTCTCAAGTTCGGAGGTCTCCCCCCCGCCGGCCGTCAGCTTCTCGGTGCGCTATCCCCCCGGGTTCGTGAAGGACATGGGCACCGGCTCTCTGGAAACGCCTTCCGCCCGAGACAGGATTCCCGACGAGAGGAGGGCCGACGCCTCCGCCGCCATAGTCCAGAACTTCAGGCTCAGGGACCCGGAAAACGGCCGCTACGTCTTCATGAACATAGTGACCGCCGTCTGGTCCGAGGAGGAGAAGCTCCTGGCGAAGGAAAAGGGCTTCCCCGCACTGTGGGAAAGCCTGGCCAGGGGCATGGCCGAGGCCTTCGACGTCACCTTCGACGGGGCGAGACATTTCCTTCACGCCGGCCAGCAGGCGGCGGACATGCACTTCTCCAAGGAGTCCAGGACCGACAGCGGGAAGGAGTACGCAACGCTCGGCAGCCACCGCACCGTATCCAAGGACGACTACGGCGTCACCCTGAGCTGCTATCTCACCGTCCAGCTCGCCGATGCCCGCGAGGGGGGGTACACCTCCCGGGACAACCCTGCCGCCAAGGATTACTGCACACCTTTCTTCGACTCGCTCACCTTCGAGTAGCGGTCCGGGCCGCCGCCCCGGCCGCCCTTCCGGTGGATCCGCACCCTGCCGAGCCGTCCCCCCCCGGACTTCCGCTCGCCAGGTCCCCGCCGGAAAGAAAGCCTGCTCCATGACGATCCTGGCCGCCTCGCTCGCCGTGCTCGCGGCGCTCTCCGCCTTCCTTCCCGCCCTCGTCCCTCCTGCCCTGGCAGAGGCGGGGCGGACCCGCTACGACAGCGCCGAGTCCGTCCCGGAGCCCTGGACTCTCGCCTTCACCGTCAGCTACCCCTCCTTCTTCGCGAGGGTGCCGCCTCCGGCGGCGGCGGAGGCCCTTCCCCCCAAAGCCGGAAGGCGCGGCAGCCAGGAAGGGAGCCCGCCCCCGCCGACCTGCGCGGCCCCCCCCGACGGAGAGCTCCTGAACCTCCGTGCCCTGCAGCCGGACAGGGGCTGGCTCGTCACCCTGAGCGCCGGCCGCGGCACACTGGAGCCGGAAGACGTCGAAACCATCGAGAGCGGCGGCTACGGGGCCCTCTGGGATGGCCTCGGGAAGGCGGTGGCGGGCACCACCGGCTTCCTGTTCGGCGGCGCGAGACGCTTTCTCTTCCGAGGCCTTCAGGCATCGGATCTGCACTTCTCCATGACCGGCGGCCGGGAGGGCGTAGATTCCCGCTCCTCCCTCATCGCCCAGCGCTACGTCATAAAAGGAACCGAGAACCTGGTCCTTGCCTGCCGCTTCGACTTCCCCCCCTCGGACCCGCATGCCGGCACCTTCACTTCGCGCGACAACCCCGCCTTCCGGGACTGGGGGATGCCCTTCTTCGATTCGCTCGCCCTTAAGAGCTAGCAGGCTGTTGCAAAAGTGGTTGCCTTGAGCTCAAAAGGCAACACGGCATACAATATATATCAAAACTCCTATCATTTATACTTTATATGGTATACCATGCCTGTCTTGGTTCTCTGGAAATGGCTTTTGCAACAGTCTGCTAGAGATCCCTGAAGACCTGAAGCGCGGAGTGCGGGAGCCGGGAGGAAGATTCCTGACGGCACCGTCCCCCGCTGCGGAGGGCACGGACCGGACTCGCCTCCCCCCCAAAAACCTCTCCGGCATAGCTTCAGCCTAGCCTTTTCCTTAACCTTCAACTTCAGCTTCAGCTTCAACTTCAGCTTCAGCCTCAACCCTGAGCGCTCCAGTCTTCAGGGTCCCTCGCAGGACAGCCAGAGGCGGACAACGGCCCGGACGGAAGGAGCGAGCCCCGCCTCCAGCCCCGCCCTTCGCGAGGTTCAGGCTGACAGCCCCCCGCAGGAGCATCGGATCCGTGACTATCATGGTCCTATTGACCGCAATAGCGGCATTTTCCTCCGTCATTCTGGCCTTTCCCGAACGGGCACGCGCCAGGGATGGCTGGACCCTCTTCGACAGCGGCGAGCTCGTCCCCGGCCCCTCCGATCCCGCCTTCACGCTCGAATATCCCTCCGCTCTCATGAAGATCGGGAAGGGCGGAAAGCACGGCGATCCCGCAAACTTCATCCTTCATCTGTCGTCCGGGGAACTCCCCTCGGGCCTCACTCTCGAACTGGCCGTCATGTTCGGGCACATCAAGCCCGAGGACAGGATCGACCAGGAAAGGCTCGGGGCCGCGTACTGGGACAAGTTCGGGAAAGAGGAGGCGATGGAGCAGGCTTACTCATTTCTGGGATCCCGTCCCTTCACCTTCGCGGGGCTCCCGGCGGCGGAGATTTTCTTCTACTGCGAGGAGTTCGACATCACGCAGGACATCGGAGAGGAGGAGGAGATGGAGCGCAGATGGCTGTCCGCTCCCCTGCTGGAGGACCGCGAGAGCCTGCCGGATCCTTTGCTGAAGCCATGGGATGCCCTGGCGACCTGGAAGAGGAACAGCTGGGTCTCCCACATGGTGCATCGCTACATAATAAGGGGCGACTTCCGTGTCGTCCTCA
>JAISEQ010000546.1 GCA_031264045.1 Deltaproteobacteria bacterium | reverse complement strand
TGACCTCCCGGAACTTGTCCCCGGCGGATGCCGACGAGGGTCTGCCCCGCCCTGACGGGCGGAAGCCCGCTGGCTTAACGAGGCAGAACAGGAGGGCCGGGAGGAAGGATGCGGCCGGGAAGATGGGGAACAGGCGGAACGTGAGGAAGGTTGCCGCCGGGAAGGCTTAGAACCGCTACGAGTCGTAGCTGGTTTAGTCGGCGGCTCATGTCCCAGCTGGTAAGTTGACAGTGGATCTTGCCAGCTACGAAAGGTACAGCGACTTATTGCGGCGGCGTCATGTATATCATTTTGAAATTAAACTAGATATAGGCATTCAGATGAACAATGAGGACATTGCGGACTTGAAGTTAACCCTCGATTGAGTACAGTAGGAGAAACCTCCGCGAACACGAGGTAGCTGTGTGGTGACCTTGTAAATAAAAACTTTTAAGTTACTATACCCCTTTATCACTAGGATGTTAAGACCCTAAAATTACTATATCCTGTTAAGATGGTCGGCGTAAACCTCATGAGGATCAACGGCTTCCGCCTCGACTGCGAGAGGATCCGGCGTCGGATCTGAGGCGTCGAACGGGGTGCGCATCAACCCAAACGATCTCACCGCCCGGACCGGAACTTGAAAGTTAGGAGACGGACCGAGAACTTGCCAAAAAGTGAATTTCTCGGGCAGCCAGCCCGGCTGAGGTGGTCAGCGGCGGGGGAGTTGCGCCCCGGTCCTTTTTTTGCCCGAATTGGCCCGGCGGCCCGGGAGCTGTGGATACCACCTCGATCGCGGGGCTGTCGACTTCGCGGGGGTGGAGGGGTTTTCGGAGAGGAATCAATTTTGACATTTCAGCTTTCTAGTAAATTTATCAGATATAACAGTAGTTGCTATTTGGTTTGAATAATAATGGGTGAGAGTTCAGAAATATTATGATATGAAAATTATGGATGTTTAAATTATTCTTATAAACGATAAGGAATAGATATATGTTCAATATTTAAATAATTTAAAACCGAGTCTATTTTTATGTTTTGAGACGTTTTCCATAATTGTCGCATAGAGTGAGGGCCAAAATCGTTTATGGATTCTGTTATGTCATCAAATTACCGGCGATGTGTGATATCGGCAACATGAGATGACCACAACAGGATTTATGGTGATTTCGCCGTTGAAATTTCTTGCATGTTTAGTGATTATGGCCTCTATAGAATTTAGTTCATGATCAAATGTATTGCAAAAGTTTGTCGTTACAACAATCAGGACGGTTTAATATCCCGATACGTTAATGGAGCCCCCTTAACCATCGGCATTTTGGCTAGAAGACCACCTCCACCTGGCCGGGCCCTATGACCTTGGCCGATATGTTTTTTTTGCTGTCCTGGTTCGTGACCGTGATTGTCTGTCCCAGCGCCCCGTTCTCCCGGGCCTGGCCCAGGGCAGTCACCTTGAGACCTCCGGACTGGGCTATGATGCTCACCGTCTCCCCTTTGGTGACCATGGCGGTGCGTACCAGATCCCTGTCGCGGACTGGCGATCCGGCCCTGACGGAGACTTTCGTGGTCTGGCCGACGGCCTGGCCGACGTCGGTCAGCGCCCCCTTGGCTCTGGAGAAGGGCGCGAGGCTCTCCGACAGATCTTCCTCAGCTATCACGTGGCCACGGGGAAGATCGCGGGCGGCCACCAGTGCGGGCACCTGAAGATCTATCTGGGCGGTCACCCTCACGCGGGCGGCGTCCTGGCCGTTAACGGTGAAGTATATGGTCCCTGAGAGGTAGTTGGGGTTGGAGGAGGGCTGGGGGGCGAAGCGCCATTCCACGTTGCCTTCGGGGAGGGCCGGAGGCGCGGGGGAGGTGACGTTCAGAAGCTCCCAGCGGCCGGACGTCCACGGCTCCGAACGCTCCAGGTGCTCGGTTACGATGCGCTTCAGGAGATCCCTGTCCGGTGCGCTGCCCTCGCCGGTGAGCGTCAGCTGGTTGGGGATTATCCAGCGCGCGTCGTTTACCGGGGCCCCCGATTCTATCAGTCTCGATTCCAGCTGTTGGCGCCTGAGGGTCAGCTTCTGGCCGGGGGCGGGGGTCGGTCCCAGATCTGCAGCCTCCAGAAGCGAGGCCAACTGGCGGTCCGCTTCCGAATCTGAATCGGGAGCCACGTTCGCGATGTCCCCCAGAAGAATCCTGGGGCCGGAGACGGTGTTGTCGGAGGGGACGACGACCTGGACCCCGGCGGACAGGCCGGGGGCGAAGGTCAGGGCCGCGAGCGCCATTAGCGCCAGGAGCGCAGCGACCGGAGCGGTCCGGGTCCGGAGGAGCCCTCGGCGCATACCGGAAGCGCGGGGTGCTCCGGGAGGCATGCGTAAAGCCGAAGCCGTACTGGCCGTGAACGTCGCCTGACCCCGCAGGGTCCCGTGCGGAGGGCCGTCCATGGGGTCTACGGGATCGGCAAGGAACGATGATGCCCCCTGAGCCTTCGCGGACCGCCCGGACGCAGTGAAGCGCCGGCGGCCCCCGGCGCGGGGGGCGGTGATGCGGCAGGCGGCAGGGGAGGGGACTGGACCTGTACCCTCCGGCCCGCAGGCGGTCGGGAAGGTGAGCCCAGCGCGGCCGGTGCGGGCGTGCGGGAGCTTTAGGCCGGGATCGCGGGGAAACATGGACTACTCCTGATCTGGCTGGTCCCCCGAGACCTCCCGGAGCTACCTCTTGAGGTTGTTGGCTATTGCCAGCATCTCGTCGGAGGTGGTGATGGCCTTGGAGTTCATCTCGTAGGCCCTCTGGGCGGTGATCATCTCGACCATCTCCATGACCACCTCCACGTTGGAAAGCTCCAGGAAGCCGTGGGCGATGGTTCCGAAGCTCTCCTCGCCGGGGTTGCCGTCTATGGCCGGCCCGGAGGCCTCGGTGGGCTCGTAGATATTATAACCCATGGCGAACAGGCCCGGGGGGTTCACGAACCTGGAGGTCGTGATTCTGCCCTCGGCCAGTATGTTCTGCCTGGCGTCCATGGCGGAGATGAAACCGAAGCGGTCTATGGCGATGTGCACCGCCTCCTGGGGCACCACGAATTCCGGATCCATGGGGTTCCCGTCCTGGGAGACGATAACCCCGTCGCTGTTGAGCTTGAAGGCTCCGTCCCTGGTGTAGTAGAGCTCGCCGTTCTGCAGGACCCGGAAGTAGCCCTCGCCCTCGATCGCTATGTCCAGCGGGCTGTCGGTTTTCACGTAGTCGCCCTGGGTGTGGATCTTGGCCGTGGTGTTGACCTTCGTGCCCAGGCCCACCTGGACACCCACCGGAATCTGCTGGCCGCCTATGGTCTCGGTGCCTGCGAACTTGTGGGTCTGGTAGATGAGGTCCTGGAACTCGGCTCGGTTCTTCTTGAAGCCCGTCGTGTTGACGTTGGCCAGGTTGTGGGCAATGACGTCCAGGTGCGTCTGCTGGGCGATCATGCCCGTGGCCGCAGTATAAAGGGAGCGCATCATGGCGGGTGCCTCTTATCTTTTCTTTCTCTTGTACGTTCTGGTCTTCGGCTTGTACGTTCCGGTCATCTCCGGCTGCCGCCTTGGGCGGCGCTCTCCGTTCCGGTCTGTTCCGTTCAGCTCCGTCCGGTTCCGGCCTGCCCGGTTCCGGTGTGTTCCGGTCAGCTCCGTCCGGTTCCGGCCTGCCCGATTCCGGTCCTGTCGGGTCCCGGAGGGCCCGAGTCCTCCGGCGAATCCCCCGCTGACTCGCTCTTATGGTAGGGGGAAGGTCAGGATTCTGGCATCTCCTGTCCGGCTTCCGCCGTTCCGGCATCTCACGGCTGGGGCTGTCCCGGTCCTTCAGTTTCCGGTCCGGCCGGGGCGGAAAGGGTTCGCGGACACGGCTGGCCTAGGTGAGCTTCCCGAGCTCGCCCGTGGCTTTCTGGTCCATCTCCTGCTTGGTGTGGACTATCTTCTGAAGGGCCTCGTAGACGCGGTAGATGTCTATCAGTTCGACCGACTCGCTCACGGGGTTCACGTTGGACATCTCCAGAAAGCCCTGTTCGACGGTGGTCCCGGCTGCGGGCTGCGGCTCGAAGTCCGGGCTCTTGGGCACGAAGAAGTCGTAGCCTTCCTTTATGAGCTGGTTGGGGTCCTCGAACTCCACGAGCTCAATTTGCCCTATGACCTCGCTCTCCAGGTCCTCGTTTACCGCCTGGACCCGGCCTCCTCGCTCGATTATCACTTTGAGGGATCCCGGGGGCACTATGCCCGCGCCCACCAGTGTGTAGCCGTCGGCAGTGACGATGAGCCCGTCGGAGTTCACGCTGAAGGTCCCGTTCCGGGAGTAGCGTATCCCGTTGGGGGTCTGTATCTGGAAGAAGCCGGGACCGTTTAAGGCCATGTCCAGGTCGTTCTCAGTCAGCTTGAAGGGCCCCTGGCCGAAGTAGGTCTTGGACTGTTTGACCAGGTATCCCTCGAATATCGGCACGTCCTTCTTGTAGCCTGCCGTGTTCACGTTGGCCATGTTGTTCGACGCGAGGTTCATGCGCTCCTCCTGGGCCATCATTCCCAGGTAGGTGTTGCCCGAATGGTACGGGTAGGGTCCTATGAACATACGGGGTCCTCCGCCTCCGGAACAGGAGGGAAGCAAATCGGGGGCCAGGGCCTGCCCGGACGGAATTTCCGGGCTCCGCCGCAAGCCTCGGCGAAGCGGCCCGGAAGGCCGCGTTGCGGCCTTCTCCGGTCGGGAACCGCTGTGAAATGCGTCCGGCGTGGCCTCGGGGAGGCGTCCCGGACGTCTCGGGGAAGGCGGCTTCCCTCCGCGGGAGGGTTTAGCGCATTTCGGGCCAACTTTTCGGGTGGTGGAGAAGGAGGGGCAGGGACGGGGTTTCTGGCAGGCTCAGACGTCGCTCAAAGTTCGCCTCGTTCCGGCGGGGGGTGAGGCGATGGGCGGGGAGAGCGTTGGGAGGGGAGGGTGCCGGGGGTCGGCAGACGGCCGATCGGAGGCAGGCCGCTCCGGCAGGGGAGGGAGGAGGACGGGCGGCTTCGGCGAGGAGGCCGGGGAAGCGCATGAGGCCCAAAGACTGCCGATGGGGAGGACAGCGGGGCAGGGGGGCTTTCAGTTCGGCCCCCGACAGGGGGATCCTGTCAGGAAGGCCTCGAGGCAGGGCGGCCCTTAGTACTGCGCCCGTCAGGAGGAACCTGTTGGGAAGGCCTCGGGAGGAGGGGTTCCCGCAGGCTTGCGGGGGGGGGAGCGTCCCGGTTTGGGGACGCGGACACGACCGGGCCTTTCAGGAAGGTGGATGGGAGCGCTTTGCCTTCAAGGGCCGCAGATAACGGTCGGGGCAGCTTTTTACCGGGAGAGGCGCGTCGGGGGCACCCCCGCGCCTCGGGCGTCCCGGGCGGAAGGGACGGCATGCCAGAGATCCCCCCGCATTTGGGGGGGCGGTCCCGACGGTTCCGGGGACGTTCCGGTCGGCACGCGTGACGGCGCGGTTCGCGGAGGCGCTCGGGAGCGATTCTCCCGCCGGAGGCCGGCGGCCTTCTCCTCTGCGTTTCCGGTGCGGGGACGGACGGTCCCGGCATGGAACGTCCGGCGGGCCGGCCATGTCCGGGCATCGGAAAACCGGAATGATCATTTAAGAAGGGAAGGGCGGCCGGGAGTCCCGGCCCGCAGGGGCGTCCTTCGCGCCAGCCCCGGTATGCGGCGGCGGCAGGTATATGCGGGGCTGCCCCGGATCGGCCTTGAGGCGGCATGGTTCGGCTCGCGCACCGTCATCCGGGGACTCCGGAAGGCCTGGGCGGGTCAGGGGTTAGGTGGAACGGGACCCCCTCCGGGGCACGTGCCGGGAGGCGCACCCCGGTAAGGGCGGGGGGGGCATGTCCTGGAACGTCCTCCGGGCCGGAGGACGGCTTCGGCTGAAGTGAGGGGGTGAGGGATCGTAGGGTCCGGGCGCGCCAAAAAATTGACTCTCTGGGAATCCGGCTGCAATAATTTGAGTTAAGTAGATGAAATAATTGGATTTTTTAGAATG
>JAISEQ010000525.1 GCA_031264045.1 Deltaproteobacteria bacterium | reverse complement strand
GCGGTCCAGCTCGTCCAGGAGCTCGTCCTTGAAGGCCGTGGTCCTGAAGAACCACTGCTCCATGTCCCTCTTCTCGACCTTGGAGGAGCAGCGCTCGCACAGCTCGTCAATCACCTGCTCCTTGGCGAGCACGGTCTTGCAGCCGGGGCACCAGTTCACCTGTCCGCGGTCACGGTAGGCGAAGCCGTTCTTCATGAGCGTCACGAACATCCACTGGGTCCAGCGGTAGTACTCCGGGACCGTGGTGTCCACCTGGCGGCTCCAGTCGACCATGAGGCCGATGCGCTTCAGCTGGTCCTCGCGGAAGTGGGCTATGTTCTTGGGCACCATCTCGGCGGGGTGCCTGCCCTGCTTCAGGGCGAAGTTCTCGGAATGCATCCCGAAGGCGTCGAAGCCCATGGGCTCGAAGACGTCGAAGCCCAGAAGCCTCCGGTAGCGGCCCTGGATGTCCGATCCCACGAACGCGAAGACGTTTCCCACGTGGAGGCCCTCGGCCGACGGGTACGGGAACATCATGAGGTTGTAGAAGGGCCTCTCGGCCCTGTCCAGATCGACCCTGTAGGTCCCGTCCCTCTCCCAGCGGTCGCGCCACTTGGCCTCCACGGCCTTGGGATCGTACTTTGCCATCTTTGGAAGCTTCCTCCGCGCCACGAAAAGCTCTGCCCCGGCCATTCCGGCAGACCCATTAAACTAGTGGAATCCGCCGCCCAAGTCAAGGGAAAGCCGCTCCCGGGCGGCAGGAACCCAAGGGGCCGTGCCCCGTGCCGTCCGGAGGCAGGACCTTAGGCGGCGGGAACGGGGGGGGATCCGGCAGCGCCTTCCCAGCCGGCGGAAACCGGGCCGGACGGCCGGAGACGCGACGGCGGAAAGGCCGACGGCCGGGGCGTGCCTCGGGATCGGACGAAACGGGTTCGGGATGCGGATCAGACGCAAGGGGCTCATCCGGCTCCCGTGATGCGGGGAGATTGCGCGCGGGCAGTTTCGGGCGGAACAGGACGCCCTGCGCATGAAGCGTCCCCCGCGGAAACGCGGGATGCCCCCCTGTGCCGTCCGCACCTTCCGCCAGTCCGCTCCCCCCGACTCCCCGGACTTCCGGGACGGGCCCTGTTCCGGAGACTGCCCGGGAGGGCCATGACGTTTTCAATCTGTCCCGATCGCGACGACCGGCAGCGGCCGGGCAAATCTCCCGATCCGGCACGCTTGAGAATTTCCGCGGAAGGAAGCCGGTCTTCGGGGCGTCCGCATAGCCATCTCCCGTTTCGCATAATGATATCCGCCGGAGCATCTTCTCGTTCGTCAGGTAAATTTAAAATGTTATTGAATGATAAATTTTTTGGAATCCATGTATTATATATAGCGCATATCTATTGTTGCGATAGTGATAAATATTGAATTGTTATAAATCTCGGATTGCTAAAAATACTGAATCAGCTATAACCGTTTTGGTTGAGTTAAATGTCCGGATTGTTCCGTATGTCCTGATCGTCAGGATTGTCCGAAGTGAAAGGGAAACTGCCATGACCGAATCCGGAAAGCCGGAACATCCACGGACAGCTTCCGGGCAAGGGATAGCGTCAGGGAGGAAAACTGCAGATCCGTTCGGAAAAGGAAACGCTTGTCACGTTCTGCTGAACAGGGCTCCCTGAAGTGATGTGACAGGCGGTTCGGAAATGACGCGTCTCGAGAGTTCGGAGCGGGCGCCGTTAAATCCGCGGCCGGGCGCGGCAGCCGGGCGCCTCGGTCCCGCTTCCCGGCCGCGGGCGCCCGGAACCAGGCGTCAGGCGTCGTCGGGCGAGAAATCATCGAAGCTGGCGGGCACGAAGCAGGAGCACTCCTTTATGAAGTTCAGGTAAACTACCCCGGTGGGGCCGTTGCGGTGCTTCTTTATCTGAAGCTCCGCCTTGCCCTCCAGATCCTTGTTGTCGGCGTGCAGGACCTCCTTGCGCAGGATGAAGGCCACGATGTCAGCGTCCTGCTCGATGGCGCCGGAGTCGCGGAGATCGGATATCTCCGGGGCGCCGTCGTCGCTCCTCTTGAGCTGCGAGCAGCACAGGACGGCCACTTCCATCTCCTTGGCGAGGCTCTTCAGCGATCCCGATATCTCCGCCACCTCCCGCTCGCGGTTGCGGTTGCTGTTCTGCTGGGGATCGGGACTCAGGAGCTGCAGATAGTCCACGACTATCAGGCCCAGGGGGGGAAGCTTGTGCATGTCGAGGCTTCGCTTGAGCCTTCTCGCCTTGGACCTCAGCTCCAGCGGCGTCATCTTTTTCCCCGCCGTGTCGTCTATGTAGATCGGCGCGGTCTTCAGCATGCTGAAGGTATGCGTGAGATTCGAAAAATCCTCAGGTGAGAGCCCTCCGGAACGCATCTTCAGCAGGTTCAGCCGGCCGAGCTGGCTCAGGATGCGCATCAGTATCTGCTCCCGGCTCATCTCCATGCTGAAGTAGATGACGGAATACGCGGGCATGTCCTTGTAGGTCTCCCTGAGCCAGGGGAGCGCCGCGTTGAGCGTCAGGTTCAGCGTGACGGCGGTCTTGCCCATGCCGGGACGGCCGCCCAGGATTATGAGATCCGACTTCTGGAAGCCGCCGGTCAGGCGGTCGAGATGCTTGAAGCCCGTCGGCACACCCCCGAGCCTGCCGTTGAGCTCGGCAATCTCCTCCAGCCGTCTCTGTATGTCCATGAGCGTGTCGGGAAGATAGACGATTTCGCCCTTGAATCTCCTTTCCCGGATGTTGGAGATCGTCTCCTCCACGTCGTTGAAGAGCTCGTCAACGGAATCCGTCCCCTCCGCGCACTTCAGGGCTATCTCCGAGCCCACGACCCTGAGCCTGCGGAGCGCCGCCCGGTCCATCACGACCTTCGCGTAGTGGTGGACGGCGTGGAAACCGACCGCCTGGTCCTCCAGCTCCGCCAGGAACACCTCGGTCCCCACCGACTCGTAGGTGCCCCTGGTCCTGAGCTTGTCGGAGAGCGTCATGATGTCGATGGGCTGGTCGCGGTTGTACAGATCGGCTATTGCCGAGTAGACCTCCTGGTGCGTCCCGCTGAAGAAGTCCTCGGGGATGAGGCCCACCTCCAGGGCGTCCGTCAGGTTCTCCCCGTTTCCGCGGATGAGCGTCCCCAGGAGGACCTTCTCGGTCTTCCGGTCCAGTTCGGTGTACACGTGGGGCGAGCTCTGGGCCGAGTCGCCCGGACGCACCACGCCCATCTGCCTCTCCGCGGGCAGGTATTTGGACTTTTCCACGGAAGCGCGGGGTGGGGCCATCTTTCACCTGGAAATCGGGACGGGCCTGGGCCGGGCCGCAGGCCGGGAACGGCATGACGACGAGCGGGGGACGCCACGGAGGGGGGAGGCCGGGCACGGGGAGGCCGGCTTTCCAGAACCGGGATGGCCGTCTCCCCGAAGACGGGGGGACGGCGCCGCGGGGAGAGCGCCCGGCCGGAATTGGGGAGGGAGCCCGCGCCCGAAAGCCGGGGGCCCTGAAACGGGGGACGGCGGCGCGGCAGGCGGGCGGCAGGGCCGGAAGCGGGGGAGGCGCGTCCGGGCGTAAGGCGGGACCGGGCCGGAGGCCCTCGAGCCGGGAAAGGAGGGGCGGCCCGCCAGGAAGGCCGAAATATCGTCCCGGACAGGCCGGGGTCAGGGGCGGCGGACGGGGAGCGGCCTCCCGGGCGGGGAAGTGCCCCGATCCGGCAGGACGGGCACAGTGTCCTTCCGGCCAGCCGTAACCTGACACACGTAATATACACCCTGCCGATCCGTAATAAAAGCGTCCCGTGGACCCGCCGCCCCCCCAACCCGACCGGCCGGCATGGCGAAAGAAAACAGGGGCGCCCCTTGCCGGGAGAGTTTCGGGCGCGGAGCGACACGTCCGGAAAGCCCGGAAAGGAACATGGACGATATTCCGGAACCCGGAAGCTTCCGCCGCGGGGCGAGGCTCCCCGGGGGAGCTTCCCGAGGCGGAGGGACCCGGGAACGCCTTCGGCAGGACGGCACGGGAGCGGGACCCTCAGGGCGGCTCCGCGGCGGCCCGGGCCCGAGGCGCATTCTGCCGGGCGCAAACGGCATCGGGCGGCCTCCGGGGTTCGGACGTCCGCACTCCGCCGCGGGCCGCTCTCAGCCGAGGCCGAACTTTGCAGCCGGCCCTACCCTGCCGCCGTTCCGGAAAACGTAATTCCCGACGCGGTCGGGGCGGCGACCCGGCCCGCCCCCGGCCGTACCCTTCCCGCCGCCGTCACCTCCGGCGTCCCGGAGGGGGGGGATCCCCTTCACGGCCATGCCGGGCGGCCGCAGCTCGCGGACAAACGCGAAAAGCAGCTGCCCTGAACGGCATTGCCAGAACTGATGCCGCCGCAATGCCGGCCAGACGCGAACGGACGGGATACCGGAGACGTCTTTCGCATTTTCACGCGTTACGGCCGCCGCTTCCGGAAACCGGAGCAGACGGAACCCCATCCGCGCGGCGGCCGGAGACGGAAATCCCCGGACGCAGGCCAGGCGGGGGGCAGGCGCCGATACGGGCATGCGAATTTCGTTCGGGAATCAGCGGCCAGTCCTGGATATCGAAGACGACGGACTCATGTGCCGGCATTTCGGGCGCTTCCCGTAAAACCCGGCCTTCCCCTGAACGCCCCCGGTCCCAGGAAGCGCCCAAACGTCCTGCGGGAGCCCCGTCAGGGCCGTCCGGGCACGAAAAGCCGCCGGAACCGTCCCCGGAACCAGCGGGCCGGCCGGGGCGGCGGGAGGCGGATGCCCGGCCGCGCGGAAACGGAGGCCCTCCGCCGCCCCGGCGGAAGGGGCCGTGCCGGGGCTCAGGGAAAAGCCGGGACCCCGGCTCCCGGGACGCGGGGCTTCCCGCCCTTCCCTCCGGGCGGCCCGAGGCGCCCGGTCCTCCGGAAGTGCGGAGGCGGACGTCAGGCGCCCGCCTCCGGAGCGGCGGCCTCCCCAGCCGCCCCCTGCGGGCCCGTTTCCGGCGCGGCCGCCGGGCCATCCTCCGTCCCCGGGCCGGCGCCCGCCGGGGCCCCTGCGCCGCTTCCGGCGCCGGACGGGCGGTGGGCGGGGTGGGTCTGGTACTCGTCCGTGACGAGCTTCCCGTGCTCCAGCACTATGACCCGCTCGGCGTGGCGGGCCACCTCGGGGGCGTGGGTGACGGTCACGATGGTGGCGCCCGCGTTGTGGAGGCCGTGGAGGATCTCCATCACGAGCCCCTCGTTGGTCTCGTCCAGGTTGCCCGTGGGCTCGTCCGCCAGGATGAGCTTGGGATGGTTGATGAGGGCCCTCGCGATGCACACCCTCTGCTGCTCCCCCCCGGAAAGCTGGCGCGGGAGGTGCCTGGCCCTCTCCCCCAGGCCCACCCTGCCGAGGGCCTCCAGTGCCTCAGCCTCGTCCACCATGCTGTGGTAGTACTGGGCCACCATGACGTTCTCCAGGGCGGTCAGGTAGCTTATGAGGTGGAACTGCTGGAAGATGAGCCCAATGGCCTCGCGCCTCAGGGCGGTGAGCCCCGACGGGGAGAGCCCGGAGAGCTTGACCCCGTCCAGGTTCACCTCCCCCAGGCTGGGGGTGTCCAGGCAGCCCATGATGTTCATGAGGGTGGTCTTCCCCGACCCGGACGGGCCCATCACCGCCAGCCACTGTCCCGGCGGGATGGCGAGGGTGATGTTCTGGAGGGCCTTCAGCGGTCCGTAGATCTTGGAGACGTCCTGGATTTCCATAATGTTGGGCATGGGATACCTTGGAAGGCGGCGGGCCCCCGGAAGGGACTGCCTGAAGGCGGGCGGCGGCGGGGGGCCGTACCGGAGAGGGCGGGGCGCGCCCGCCGGAGAGGGGTTCGCGGGCGGGCCGGGCGCCTCCCGCGCGACATCTTAACAGAACGCGTCGGCGAACCGGGACCGGAAAGGCCGGCTCGGCCGCGCGCCGGGCGCCCTGCCGGGTGCTACTCCCCGCGCAGGACCAGTGCCGGCTCCACGTCCACGGCCCGCTTCACCGGGGCGAGGCAGGCCGCGACGGTCACCAGGGCCGAAACCCCCACGGTCACGGGGATGAGCCAGGGCTCCGGGGTGAGCGACCTGCCGAAGACGCTGACGGAGACGATCCGCGCGAAGGCCAGCCCCAGAAACGATCCGGCAATTCCCCCCAGGACGCCCAGGAACAGCCCCTCGGCCAGGAACTCCCGGGCGACCCGGCGGTTGCCCGCGCCCAGGGCCTTCTTGAGCCCTATCTCCCGGCGGCGTTCCAGCACGACCGTCATCATGGTGGTCGCGACGCAGATCATGGTGAGGGTCAGGACCACCAGGGTCACCAGGTATACCAGGGCGGTGAGCTTGCCCATCACCTGCTCCTCGGAGCGGGTGACCCGGGTGACGAGCCTCGGGTCCACGCCGGGGACCCCCGCCCTCACGCCGGCCGCTATGCGGACGAGCTCCTCGGAATCCGAGGTGAGCGACGCCTCGGCCAGATCGGAGACCCCCGCCTCCGACGTCAGGGATTCCATGTCGGCGAGCGACATGAAGACGAAGCCGTCCTCCACGCCGCCCGTCGCCACCGTGCCGGTGACCCTGAACTCCCCGCTGTAGAGGGCCATGGAGGAGTTGCGGCCGTCCAGCGGGAAGGGGCTCCCCGCGGACAGCCCGGTGGCCTCGGCCACGTCGACCCCCAGGAGAAGCTCCCCCGGCGCCGAAGGCCAGGCCCCGGTCACCCGCCAGTAGGGGCTCGTCCTCCGCACGCTGTCAAAAACCGTGCCTACGGCCGTGTAGGGGAGCAGGTGGGACCTGACCGCCTCGTAGCGGAAGGGCGTGACGCCCACCAGGCCCCCGGCGGGCAGAAGCGAGACCGCCCTGTCCAGGCTGGCCAGGGCCAGCCTTCCCGTGCCGCCGTCGGGCACGAAGACCATGTTGGCCCCGTAGCTCCTGAACTCCCGGCTCAGCTGGCGGGGGATGTCGTAGCAGAGCGTCACCAGGCCCAGGAGCACGGTGGCGCCCACGGCCACGCCGACGAGCGCCACGAGGAGCCTCGAGCGGCGGCGCACCAGCGAGAAGAGGAGCATCCTCCCCAGGAACTTAGTGTTTCCCTGCATGCCTCTATCTCCCGTGGAGGACTTCGGTGGGCTTGAGCCTCAGAAGCGCCCTGAGGGCCGGAAGGCTCCCCAGGAGCGTGACGGCCACCACCATCAGGCAGGAGAGGGGTATCACGGCGGTCTTCACCGACACCAGCTGGCCGAACACGGCCTTCCCTATGAACTGGGCGAGCCCCAGCCCGCACAGGTATCCGGCCGCCCCGCCCGCGAAGGCCACGATGAGCATTTCCGAAAGGATGAGGAGGGACACCGCGAGGTTGCCGGCGCCCAGGGCCTTCATGAGGCCTATCTCCACGCTCCGCTCCATGATGTTGGCCGTGACGAGGTTCGATATCGCCAGGGCCGAGCAGAACAGGGTCAGGAGGGTCAGGAGGATTATCATGAGCTGGGTCTTCTCGAGTATCGCCCCCTCGGACTCGGCCACCCTCATGACCGGCTTGACCCTCACGCCGGGGATGATCTCCTCTATCTGGTAGGCTATGCTGCTTATGTAGGCGGTGCAGTACCAGGTGTCCCACTCGGCGCGGGAGAGCCCGTCCGGGTTCATCGCGGCCCGCCTTGCCAGATCGTTTTCGGGGGTCGTCAGCGCCGAAACCTCCACCCTCTGGACCAGGCCCGGAAGCCCCGCCGCCTCCTGGGCGAGCGCCGTGGTGCCTATTATCCACCCGTCCTCCTCGCCCCCGCTCTCGAAGACGCCCCGCACGGAGAGGGTCTTCCTCCCGGCCTTCTCGGTGTCCACCCCGAAGGACGAGCCGGGCCCGAGACCGAGCCTGGAGGCGAGCGCCTTCCCCACCATGACGCCTTCCGGATCGGAATCGTCGCCCGCCCTCCCCTCGACCGTCCACCAGGACTTGAGGGGCATCATGCCGGTTTCCACGACGTCCCCGGAGGGCAGTTCCAGGCGCCTGTCGAACCAGGTCCCGGAAAGGACCGCGGGTCCGCCGGAGGTCTCCACCCGGGCGTTCAGGAAAGGCGCGAAGTCGACGATGTTGTACGCCCAGAAGATCATCTTGATCTTGAAGAGCTCGTCCTCGCGGATGTAGTGATCGTCGGATTCGGCAGAATCGCCTCCCTCCTGGCGTTCCGCGAACTCGTACTTCTCCCCCGCCATGGAGGCGCCGCGGGGGATGACCGTGAGGTTGGCCCCGTAGGTCTTGAGCTCCTTGTTGACCTTGTCGCCCACGTCGAACATGACGCCGAGCATGGCGGTGGCCAGGGAAACCCCCAGCCCCACCGTGAAGGCGATCAGGATGTGCTTGGACTTCTGCCGGCCCAAGGCGCCCGCCGCCATCTTGAAGAACATGCCCATGCTGGAAACCCTGCCCCGTAGGGGCGGAAGCGCTTTCAGCCGGACTCCGCGGCCCGCTGAAAACCTGGCTGTGGAAATGCCGGACCGGACGGGGAGGCCGGAGCGGCTCCCGGAAATCCCGGAACCTCCCTGCGGAAGAGGCTCCGGCCGGAGCCGCGCCCGGGCCCGCGCCTGCCTGCCGCCCCCGCCGTCCCCCGGACCGTGCCGGTCCGCGGCCGCCCCGGAGGACGGAAAGGGCTACTGGAACCTCCGCTTCTCCTTTTCCAGATCGGCCGCGGCTATCAGGAGCATGCCGCCCTCTATCCTGAAATTGAGCGGCACCGGGTTGCAGCCGCCGGGGAACCCTATGGTGGACTTGTTCATCACCACGTCGCAGAGCTTGCAGATAACCTGGTCGCCCCTCTGATAGTAGCCCGTCGGCCCGCAGATGTCGCAGGCGTCCAG
This sequence comes from Deltaproteobacteria bacterium, assembly GCA_031264045.1. Classification (GTDB taxonomy): domain Bacteria; phylum Desulfobacterota; class Desulfarculia; order Adiutricales; family Adiutricaceae; genus JAIRZX01. The sequence goes on along the minus strand of JAISEQ010000525.1, from coordinate 4,770 downwards.
CCCGACGCCGAAGGCGTTGGCCGTCTTTCTCACGACTATGAAGCGCACGTCCGTTCCGCCCTCGGTCATGTAGACGTGGCGGTGGAGGTTGCCGTCGCCCACGATCTTGAGGTCGAGCGATATCGTGCCGCCGGAGGCCTCCACCCTTCCGGGCTCGGAGATGACGGGGCCGCGCCGCTGGTAGGCCCTGAGCGCCGTGACGGTCACTAGCGTCGCGGCCAGCACGAGCACCAGGAACGCCGCCGCCCGGAACTGCAGCTTCAGGGCGTAGCGCCCCTTGCGGACGGCGGCCGGATTGGGACCTTCCGGCCTGGACGTGAGCGACTGCCAGACGGCCGCGAAGGCGGCCAGGCACCACACGCACATCACGGCGTAGAGGAAGACGTTCTCGTGGGAGCGCAGGAGGATTATGACCTTGGGTATCCAGGAGGCCCGGGGGAGCATCCCGCGCACGTACATGACGCGGAAGGCGTCCAGGGCCAGGAAGAGGAATCCGGAGGCGAGGGTCAGGGCCGCGGCGGGGGACGCCGCCCGGGAGGGGAGCCTCTTCACGAGCGAGCCAGTCCCCGCGGAGGCCAGGAGCATGAGGAGGATCCCGCCGCAGAAGCCGGAGGCCTTGGCCAGGTAGTCCATGTTGAAGACGGAGTCGAGACCCACGTCGAAATCCAGCGGCAGCAGGAAGAGATCCGGGAGCGCCCGCGCGAGGAGGAGCCACAGCGAGGCCGGGCACAGGACCCGCAACGCCGCCCCTGCCCGTGCGCCCTTCCTCCCGGCCATGATCCCGAAGACGATCACGGCGGCGAGGACGGCCAGGAGGGGCCAGAGTATCGCTATGTCGTAGTATTCGCGGACGACCCAGCCCGTAGTGCGTTTCAGGTAGGAATAGATCGCCGCGGCCGCGACCCCCAGCGCCAGGGCGGCCAGAAACAGGCCGCGCCTGAGCGGCGGCCTCGGATCGTCCCGCCCGAGAAAGAGCAGGAGGGGAGCCGCCACGGCGAGGAGCCAGCAGTCGTCGACCACGTTTATCAGGTAGAGAAGCATCGGGGAATCCGTGAGACCGGGAGACGGGACACCGGGAACCGCGGGGCTCGGGAACGGCGGCGGACAGGGCCGGCCGCCTGCCGGCCGCGACGGGACAAGGCAAGGGGCGAAGCCGGAAAAGTCCGGCATCGGGACGCCGGAAGTCCGGAAAGGAAAAATTCGGGACGGCAAAAATACGGGAGGACGATCGCCCGACAGCCATGACCATGATGCCGGAATCGGGCTGCGCATAAGGCGGAACGGCCGGAACGCGCCCGACGGGAAGGGGCAGCCCGGAAACGACGGAGGCGGCAGGAGGAACAGGAACCTGGCAATTCCCGAAACCGTACCGCACACGGCAAGCGAGAACAGTTTCCGCGAACTGCCCTCTGTCCCGCGCGGCCGGCGGCGCCGCCGTTTCCGGCTTCCCGGAAGCCCGTCAGTGAAGACGCGAACGCGGCCCTGCGGCTCGCCTGCGGTGACGAGGCGCCGGAGCCGCGTTCGCGCGGAATCCGAATCATGCGAAAAGGCGTGGCGCGTCCCGGACTTCAGCGCCGGGACGCCCCGCTACCAGTCGCGGTGCACGTAGTTGAAATCCCAGGAAACGGTGAGCGGCTCCTTCCAGAAGCGGCCCTCGACCCCGGTCTCCTTGTCGACGTGCAGGAGGTAGTCCTGCTTCTCCGGGCTCTCGATGATGAAGGTGATCTTGTACTCGCCGTCGCCGTCGAGCTTCACGTTGTTGCCGTAGTGCGGTCCGTCGGACGCGCTCATGGGCATGAAGACGCCCGATATGGTCTTGCCGCCCTTCTTCTCCGCCGTGTAGCGCACGGTCAGGTTGGGAACGAAGTCGCCGGCGCCGTAGCCCAGGTTGTTGCCCTCGGCGGCGGAGATGTCGGCCTCAAGGTGCATGTCCGCCTGGGCCTTGGGCAGGCCGCCAGCGCTCGCGGGCTCCATGTCGACGGGCTGGAAGTAGACGCCGGCCACGTGGAGGGGGCCGACAACCTGGTCGTCGCCGATCGGGAACTCTTCGAAGCCGGCGGTGGCGGCGCCCGGGGCCTGGGCCTGCGCCTGCACGGCGATTCCCAGCCCGAATACGAAGGCGAGGGCGGCGATGAGGCAAAGGGATTTCCTAGTCATGTTTGGAGAACCTCCAGAATTGATGGCATTTTGAGGAATTGCCGCATCCGGGCTGCGGCGGTGCGGAAACTTTCGGCAGTGCCCGTCACCCCCGGCGCCGGCAGGCGGGCTAGTGGCCGCGGCGGACGCGGAACCGGATCCGGACGGCGGGCGCCGGCCGGGGGATCCGCGGGGGGCGGGCCGTCAGCAAACTCTTCAGGGCCGGTCCGCGGAGCTGCCCGGAACGTCCCGGGTCGCCGGGGGCTTCCCGAGGACGGCACGGCCCGGGAGAGCCCGGCCGCGTCCCCCGCCGGGATACGTCCGGCTCAGGCGGCTCCGGCGAGAGGCGCGGCAGGCTTCTGCCTGGTCTTTATCCAGACAATCGAGAAGACGGCCAGGAGGACCAGGACGGACTGGGGGATGAGCGTCTCCAGGCAGGGGAAGATGCCCAGGATGTCCACGGTGGGCACGAACTCGACCGGAGTCACTCCGAACATGTCACCCTCCTGGAGCTCCTTGATCCCGCCGCCCAGGAAGGCCACGCTCATGATGAACATGAGGATGCTCGTGCCGATGAAGAAGGGCTTCAGGGGGATAACCTGGGTGCCGTGGCGGATTATGACGAAGATGAGCGCCAGCCCGACGCAGCCCACCCCGAAGCCGGTCCAGATCATGAAGGAGTCCGCGCCCTGGGTGGCGAACAGGCTCTGGTAGAAGAGGATGGTCTCCGCGCCCTCGCGGAAGACCGCGAGGAAGGCCGCGGCCCCGAGCGCGAAGCTGCTTCCCGCGGCCACCGCCTGCTGGACCTTGCCCTCTATGTAGTTCTTCCACGCCTCGGCCTCGGCCTTGGAGAACATCCAGTTGCTGACCCCGAACAGGACGGCGGTCGCGAGGAGCATCGTGAAGCCCTCGAGGATCTCCTGCTTGGCCCCCGACACGGAGAACACGGCCTGGAGGGCTATGGCCGCGGCGAAGCTCGCGACCACGGCGGCCCCGGAGCTCCAGTAGACGGTCCTTATCTGGGCGTGCATGCCGCAGCGCCTCAGGTACGCGGCAATCGCCGCTATGACCAGGATGGCCTCGAAGCCCTCGCGGAGAAGGATGCCGAGCGACATGAGGAACATCGTGCCGCCCGAAGCCCCTCCGCCGGATCCGCCCGGGCCTCCGGAGGCCGGCTGGGCCGCCTGTTCCGCCGGCGGGGCGGCCTCCCCCGCGGCCTGCCCGCCGGCGGGAGCGGCCGGGGACGCCTGGGCCAGCCCGAACTTGACGTCGAGGGCAGTCGCGTCCTCCTCCAGCATGGCCACGAGGGAATCGATCTCGGCCCGGATTACGGAAGCTTCCGCACCCGCCTTGAGCTTGGTCTTGATGGTCGCGAACTTGTACTCTACCGTCGAGGCCCTCTTCCCCGAGATGGTGGACTTCACCATCCGCTCGAAGCCCTCCTTCTCGTAGTAGCCGAAGTAGGCGTCGTTCACCAGGTCCCTGGCCTCCTCCCACGAGGCCGGCCCGCCGGTGGCGTAGACTTCGTAGCCCCTGTTCAGCGACACGGTCATGGCCTGGGCTATCTCGGTCCAGTTGCTGAACTTGGACTGGGCCCAGGCCCCGCTTCCGGACAGGACTACGGCGGCGCAGGCCAGGACGCAGGCGAGGACGCCGGCTTCGGCGCGGTGGGTGCTGATCTTCATGGTGTGTTCTCGTGTCCGGGAAGAGGGGAATCGCTACCGTCCGCCCCGGCCGCGCGGCGGGCCCGGGATGCCCCGGAGGGACGGGGGAAACGGGCGGTCCGGCGCCGACGCCGATGCCGGCTCCGCAGGGAAGTCGTCCAGGAGGGACGCGGAGGGGGCGGCCCGGCACCCGGCGGCACGGAAGACGGAGGCGGACTCCTGGGGAGCCGGAGGGCTTCCGGCGGGGAAACCTAAGGCACGGAGGCCGGGGGGAGGGGGTCAGGAAGCCGGACTGCCGCCGGGGCGGGGGCAGGTGCGGGAAGGAGGCGTCGGGGCCGGGCCCATGCGGGCGGGCGCGGGGGACCGTGGTCCGCCGGGGACCAACGGGGCCTACTTCCCGATGAGCATCAGGGCGATGGGCACCGATCCCTCAGGGAGCTTGAGCCCCGCCTTCAGCTCATCGGTGTAGAAGGAGTGGATGTAGCGGCTCCCGAGGTTCAGGGCACCGGCCGCCAGGTAGACGTCCTGGGTCATGGCCCCGGTGAGCACCTGCGCGAAATCGGGCCCGGCCTCGGGGTGGCGGAGCCGGGCGAGCCCCTCGGGGTTGGAGGCGAAGGCCAGGATCCAGGCGGCCCTCCTCACGAAGCCCTGGTGGGCGATCTTGCCCTTGATGTTCTCCTGGGAGATCTCCACGAGCCTGTTGGCCTTCCAGTCGTAGCGGTAGGTCCCGGCGTTCCCGATGGCGTAGACGTCCACGTAGGGGGGGAGGCCCTCTGCCATGGGGACGGTCCAGCCGGACTCCCCGCGGTTCAGGCCCGAGGCGGCCCACAGGACGGTGGAGAGCTCGTCCATGGACACCTCCGCGGGGGAGAAGTCCCCTCCGGCGACGGAGGAGCGCTTCTTCAGGGCCTCGAATATGCCGATCCCGCCCTCAGTGCGGGGCGCGGGAAGATCTATGTCGGCGGACAGG
>JAISEQ010000524.1 GCA_031264045.1 Deltaproteobacteria bacterium | reverse complement strand
TCCCTCGCCCTAGACGGCGCCTCTAGCTCCCTTGACCGAGAAGGCCGCTCCTGCTCCCATGACCGAGACGGCCGCGCCTGCTCCCATGACCGAGACGGCCGCGCCTGCTCCCATGCCCGAGACGGCCGCGCCAGCTCCCATGACCGAGACGGTTGCGCCAGCTCCCATGCCCGAGACGGTTGCGCCCCCGCCCATATTGGATCCTAACTGGCAGGCCATAACAACAAACTTCTTCGAGAACTTTCGAGAATTCAAAAACCCTGCCATCCTCTTCCAGCTGGAAGCTAACTCCGGATTAACCAAGTTATACAACCGTCTCGATGACATGATCAGGAGGATGCCGGACATCGCGGGAAAATACGATAAGGAGATGGAGTACAAGGCAGATACCGGGATCGACGGGATCTTCAGAATTGCCGAAGTCTGGACAAACGGCTTCTTCAGACAAGAGAAGAATGGCTCTCCGGGAAAAAGCCCCTCTCAGACGGAGGACGGGGAGGCCCCCCTGCTGACGCTGACCGGCGACAGGCTCGGCATCAGGATCAAGGGACTCTGGAAGAGCTACGATGGCCAAATATCCCTCCTATTTCTGATGGGTACCAATCAAGATAGAAAATTCGTCCGATTCGAAAAAGAATACTTCATCGCACCCGACCCGAAAACCCTGTGGAAAAATCTGCCGGTAGCGGAGGACTTCGGATACCCTATCAAGGACGATGACTCCAAGTTCCTGAAGATCTCCGGCGGCGAGCTCCTCGTAGTGGCCGCGAGCCGCCGGGGCCGCTCGCACGCTAACGTCGCCAAGCCCCGCGACGACAACTTCAAAATGTTAACAAATCCCGTTTCCGGCTGGACAGCGGTGGCGGTTGCCGACGGAGCCGGCAGCGCCAGGTTCTCCCGAAAGGGATCGGAGCTGGCCTGCGAGACGGCAGTCGACACCTTCCTGGCCCATGCGGCCGACTGGAACGAGAACGAAGAGAAGCTCGAGAACCTCAGAGCCCTCACAGGCAACGACGTGTCGCTCAGATGCACTGACCCGCGTTTCGCCGGGAGCGACGAGGGCAAAAATGCGAAGGGCTTCGCAGGCTTCGTCCACGATGCCGCCATAAAAGCGTACTACGCCATCGATGCGGCGGTTCGCGAGAGAAAGAAATCCGGTAATGACGGCGACCGGCCTGCCGACGTCCGCGACTACCACACGACCCTCATCTTCGCCGCCTTCAAGAAATTCGACACGGGCTATGTCATTCTGTCCTTCTGGATAGGCGACGGCGGCCTCGCACTCTACAACCCCGACGGCACGGGAGATGTCAAGGTCCTGGGAATCCCGGACTCGGGCGAGTTCGCCGGCCAGACCAGGTTCCTCACGATGGCGGAGGAGCTCAAAGAAAAGGCCCTGAACAGGGTGTGGCTCTCCTTCCCCGAGGACTTCGAGGCGCTCATCCTGGCCTCGGACGGCGTAACCGATCCCTTCTTCCCCTCCGAAGACAAGATCCGGTCGCGGGAACAGTGGAAACAATTCTGGGAAGTGGACCTGAACACTGGCACCGCCGAGAACCCCGGCTGCCCCGAGCTTTTCGACGGCTCCCCTCCGGAGGTAAAATCCGATAAACTCCTCGACTGGCTGAACTATTGGGTTGTGGGCGAACACGACGACCGTACGCTTCTCGTCGTGAAGAAGTACCCGGACAGCCGGCCAGTCCGCAGGAAGAAGCACCTCGTTGAAAGCAGCGCCTCGCTCCCTGAGGTTAACCATCCGGATACCAGTGGAACCGACCCCGCATCCCAGGAACAGCCACCACGACCGCCTGACGGACCAGCGGTTCATCCTAAGTCCGGCCAGGACACCGGCGGAACCGACCCCACATCCCAGGAAGAGCCGCCCCGACCGCCTGACGAACCCGCAGTGCAGCCGAAGTCCGGTCAGGATACCGATGAAATCTACCCAGCATCCCAGGAAAAGCTACCCCGACCTCCTGACGGACCAGCGATACAGCCTAAGCCCGGTCAGGATACAGGCGGTACCGACCCCATATCCCAGGAAGAGCCGCCTCGACAGCCTGACGGACCAGCGGAGCAGCCTAAACCCGGTCAGGATACCAACGGAAACGACCCCGCATACCCGGCCCAGCATAGCCTGACTGAGAGCGGAGCCTCCGTACCGCCGGAGCACGGTACGACCGAGGCCGGAACCGGGCCCTCAGCCCGGGGACATCCGCCGCTGACCGGGGACGGAGCCCCGGTGCAGCCTGAACCCGCACGGGATACGGGGGGAACCGGCCCCGCTTCCCGGGGACGGCATCAACTGACTGAGGCCGGACCCTCGCCGATGAGCGCCTCCCCACCGCAGACCCGGTCCCCTGCCCGGGCTGGGTCGCCAGCCCATGAGCTTTCCGAATCCGCCTTACCCTCCCAGGACGGTCCCGCCCGTCCGGACGGAGCCGGCGGCAGGAATCCCGGCGGCGAGCCGGAAAGCTGAACGGCCTCTCCCGGCGCACCTCAAGATCGGCGGCCTGTGCGGTCCACCCGCCGCCCCGGCGTTCCCTCCCCGACATCTCTCCCGTTCGAACTTCGGGGGGGCCCGCCCGCCGCGCCCGCCGTTCGCACAGTCCGGATCATGAAAGAACAAGCAGGCGGACCAGATTCCCAGGCGGCTGCGGCAACCGCCGAAATCGTCCGGTCCGACGCGTCTCCCTGACCCGACAGACGCTTGCGCCGCACCCCGCGCCTCCAGAAAAAGGCGGAGCCGCACATCCGAAAGCCCGCAAAGCGGCAGATTCCGCCCCCGAACCTATGCCCGCGATCTCGCAACGCGGAGACTGAAGCAAACGCGGTCACGGAGCGAGAGCGGCAACGTCGCGCGGGTAAGGCGGTCGCGCGAGCGGCTCCCGCCTATCTGGCCGTCGGCCCGCCCGGTCCGTCCCCGACGGTGCAGGCCACCCGCAGGCCCAGACGGTTGAAGCGGTAGCGCGGAAGGGCAGGCTCCCGCGAGGCGCTCCGGCAGTTCCAGTCGTCACCTATCCAGGAGCACCCCCGAAGCACCCTGAAGTCCCCTTCCTCGGGGCCTGCCGGGTCGGAGGCCGGGCTCTCCTCGTAATAGCTCTCGGAATAGCGGTCCTGGACCCACTCTGAGACGTTGCCGTAGATGTCGTGGATCCCGAAGGCGTTGGGGAGCTTCTGGCCCACGGGATGCGTCCTGTCCCCCGAGTTGCCCTCGTACCAGGCGTAGTCGCCCAGGTTCCCGGGCTCGTTCCCGAAGAAGTACACCTGTGGCCTCCCCCCGGCCCGCGCCGAGTATTCCCATTCGGCCTCGGTGGGGAGGCGGTAGCGTCCCGACCCCTCCAGAAGGTTCAGGCGGTTCAGGAAGACCTGGGCATCGAACCAGGACACGTACTCGACAGGCAGATCCCGCCCCCTGGCCAGGCTGGGGTTCCTCCCCATGACCCTCTCCCACTGGGCCTGCGTCACCTCGAAGCGTCCCAGGTAGAAGGGCCTGGTGATCCTCACCAGATGCCTCGCCTTCTCCCCCGGCATGGCCCGCTCCCTTCTCTGGTAGGTGGCCCCCATGATGTAGGTTCCGGAAGGAACGAGCACGAACTCCATGCCCGTGACCCTGGCGGCGGCCACCGGAGCCGGAGCCGGCCGGGAGGTCACGGCCGAGGCGGCAGGCGCCGCGGGAGCAAGCCTCCCGCTCACCGACGGCGGGGCCTGGCGATCGCCTCCCGCAGCCCATTCCCCTGCCGAATTCGCACCGGCCGGGCGTCCGGGAGGCAGGGGCGGGGTTCCCGCGCGGGCGGGGGAAGCCGAAGATGCGGGAAAGGCCGAAGTGCCGGGAGTCCGGGAAGTCCCGGGCGGAAGAGGCGGCGCGTCCCCGCCGCCTGCCGGTCCCGGCGGCAGCGGGGTCACCGGGCCGCGGCCCCGACCGTACGCGGCGTCCGACCGCGATCCGGCGTCAGGCCAGCGCCCGGTCCGTCCGGAAGAGGCATGGGCCGCTCCCGCGGCGGCAGCGGCTCCCGCCGCGCCCTCCCCGCTCCGCCCGCCGGAGCTCGCGGGCCGGGGCAGAAGCGCCGGAAGGGCGAGCAGCAGGACGGCGGCCGCTATCGCCAGGACATGTCGCTTGGACAAACGGAACTCCGGGGACCGCGCCGGGGCACCGGCACGCGCCGCAGAAAAATGCCCGGGCCGGACCGAGTAGACCGGTGCGCGGAGATAGGGAAGCGTGGGGAAAGCGAGCGCCGTGCCCCTGTGATGGAGGTGTCGCGGGGGTCCGTCCACCCGGGACGGCCCATTCCGAGGGTCCGGCACCGGGAGGCCGCGTCCCCGTGTACACGCCCCCGAAGACGCCGGCCGCCGGAGGCCCGGTCACCCCAGGGGGGCCGGGGGGGGGGCTAGTCCATCATGTACCTGCGGCTCAGGGCCTCCTCCTGGCGCTTGACGTTCTCGACAATCAGATCGGCGAAAAGCGCGTTGGACCCGAGTCCCCGGACGCGGACGTCCACCGCGTAGCCCCGTGACCTGAGGAGGTTCCCCCAGCTGTCCGCCTGGGGACCGTCGAGGTCGGCCGCCACCGTCTGGCCGGAGACCGGGGCGAGGGTGGCCAGGATGACCTGGCCGGGAGGCGGGAGCATGGAGGCCAGGGACTCCACTGCCCCCTTGGGCTGGATGGCGTCCCGGACGGCCACGGCAACCGGCACGGCGGGGTACGTGGTCCTCAGGGCGTCCTCGAGGCTCCTGTAGGCGGGCGGGTTTATGCCGCCCTCGGGGTCGGCGGCAAGCATGACCCCTGCGTTCAGCGTCTCGGCCTCCCCGAAGAGGGGGGACATGGCCGAGGCGGTGCGGAAGAGGGCATCCTTCTGGCCGTCCCCCAGCCCCAGCGCCGGCAGACCCAGGCCTATCCAGGGGAAGGGGGCCTTGGCACGGTCGAAGGTCTTTATCTGCCTCAGGGACTCCACAAGGGACGTGAGATCGTAGTGGTCGGGCCCGTCGATGAGATGGAGGCCCTGGACCAGGGTCAGCCTGGGGCCGGTCTCCTGGATGGAGGCCATGGCGGATATGACGTTGCCCACGCCGTATATCCTCTTGTCGAGACCGGGGTAGGCCTCCCTGAACGCCGTGTCGTGGGCCCTCTTCCGCCACAGGGAGCGGACGGGATCCGAGGAGAAGGCCAGTCGCTCCTGGTAGCAGGGGAAGGCCTTCTTGACGCTCCTCAGGACCGTCATGACGTCCTCCAGATCCTCGGGATCCGAGACCCCCTTGGCTACCAGTATCACGGCAGGACGGGGGACGTCCGCCGAAGCACTCCGGGCCTTGAGGACAACGGCGGCCAGGGCCGCCGCCGCTAGGAAGATGAAGCTCATGTGGGACTCTTTCGAAAGGGGAGCGGGACAAGCCTCAGCCTGCGCGGGACCGGGCTCCCGGTGGGGACGGGGGCCTGCAGGACGGCCAGGCGGAAGGCCGGGCCGCGGCAGGACGTGAAGGCCGGTAAGGGAGGATTATCGCACATCCGCCCGAAAACTGCCACGCGCGGAGCCTCGGGACACTGGAGGCGAACGGAGACGCCAGATCGGGGAGACGTGTCGGACGCCCGGAGCCGCGCGCTCCGGAACGCGCCCGTGCCGCTGCGCCTCGACAGGAGACGGCGGAAAAAATATACGGGGATGGGGGAGAGGAAGTCCCGGAAGGAGGATGCCGTGGCTCATCCGGACTGGTCATGGGATAGGGGACTGGCGGGAAGCGCCCTCGGGCCGCCGGGACACGGGACATGAACCTGCGGGCCCGGGGGGGAGGGTGTCCGCACCGGAAGAATGCCGGCGAACTTGTCGCAGAAAGCGCAATTTATCATGTAACCTATCCGCAGGTGCGTATAAATCAGCGCAATCCCTCGTCCCGCATGCCATTCCGCGAATCTCCCCCTCCCCTCTTGCTCCAACTGCAGCCCCGATTAATTTTTTTCCGATTTTAGCATAAACCTTGCCTTCACTCTCCGGCCCGCGGAGCCGCTTTTCCCCGGAACGCGGACTGACACATATGGGTTTCCCCCCGAAAGGCCCGCCACGGTGTTTACGGGACGTCCGTTTTCTGGGCCGAAAGCCCGGATTCCGTGGCAAAGGAGGGCAAGAAGGGACAGGGGCGTAAAAAAACCGGCCCCACCCCGCCCCGGAAGTTGACATGGGCAGGGTCGGGTTCCGGGCCGCCCATCGCGGGCACGAGGGAAACGGCGGAATAAGCGTGAGGTTGCGGTATCGGTATCGGCGGGGCGTTGTCCGGCCGGGCGCCTGGGAGGGCTATTTCCCGTCAAGGCCCTCGGCCCGGCGCCGCAGCGCCGCGTTGTCCGAGTCGGCCAGGTCTATGGCCAACGAAGGTCCAGTACATAGTAAGGCAGATCTTCGCAGTTGAATGTGCCCCGGAAAGGGGGCGCGGGAACCGACTGGAGATGCACCATAGGCGGACAGTAGGGTACCGCCTCAGTCCGGGCCGGGCAGGACGTCAAGCACGGAAGGAGGCGGAGGAGAAACGGCGAGGGTCGCCAGCCTGCAGTCGTTCCTCTTCTCCTTGCCGCGGCCGCGCCTGGCCTTCGGGTTTCCCGCCGCCTGTCCCTCAAGGTAAAAGTCGGTGAGATCGAACAGGTATACGGCCCTTCGCTCCCGGAGGGGGGAAAGCGCCGCCCTGAGTCCGTCCCAGATCGCGTCCTTCCGCTCGCCGAGCCCATCGGCCGCCCTGTGGAGCGTCATCTCGTTGAAGGAGTCGAAGTTGACGTTCATGAGAGTGCCCAGGACGCTCGACTCCCTGAGCCACCGGAGGGTCGACCTTTCGCCGGCGGGAAAGATCGTCCTCGCCACTGTCTGCGCGACGGCCGCAACGGAGACGCCGCGGCCGAACCCGCTCTTCTCCAGGATCCCGGAAAAGCCGATTTCTTCCATGGCCTTCAGGACCAACCCCTCGGCTCCGGCGGTCTTCGCGGAGAGGGCCCTGACATCGCCCGCCCTGACCAGGACATTTCTCGCGTCCGCCGGCGCTTCCCCCCTGCGGGGCCGCCCGCGGGCCCTTTCTCTACACCCCCTTCTCCCATTTGTCGGAGTACCCCATGGCCAGAGCCTTCCCCACGAGCCTTATGAAGCCCTCCCGCGTCCTGTCCGGGGAGAGGTCGCCGAGGCGCTCCCTGTAGCTTCCGGTTCTGGAGAAGTCGCCTCCCGCTGCGGCGGCGAGGAGCGCGGCCTGCGAGGACATGATCTCCGGCCAGAGGAGAGGGGGCAGGGTCCCCCAGGCGAACTGATCGCGCAGATGCATCATGGCGGCGCAGGCCGCCACCGTGGCCGGGTCGCACAGGGCGGCCTTGCTGTTGCAGCGGAAGAGCTCCGCCGTCTCGGGATCCATGGAGGCGGAAAAGAGCTCCGCCACCTCGTCCCTGGTGCTCCTGAAGACGCCCTCCTTCTCGAAGAGGCGCTCGGTCAGGATCTTCACCGAGCACTGCCGGTCCGGGGAAAGGCTGTTCTGCCTCAGAAGCGCGCCCCTCACGGCACCCTTCACCGTGACGCCTATGAGCTCGCCAAGCTTGGAGTGCTTGCCGGCGCTGGACAGCGCGGGGAAGCCCTCCACGAACAGCGCCGCCGCGGCTATCTGGTCGGTCCCCGTGCCGGTGGCCAGGCCGTCCGAGTAGCGGGAGTTTATGTTCAGCTCCTGCAGCACCGCGGTCTTCGCCTCCGTGGCCGTCATGATGACCCTTGCCAGGCACCCCGGGGTGAGGGGCAGGTTCATGAAGACGAGCGTGTTTATGGTGCCGTGGGGCGGGGGACCGGAAGGGCCGTCGTCGGGGGCGGCAGGATCCCCGGCGTCTCCGGGGCCGCTTCGCCCTTCCCCAGCGGTCCCTGCGGACTCCCCTCCGGAAGCCTCCGGCCCGGGCTCCGCGGAAGGGAGCCTGTGCGCCTCGGCGTGCGCCTTCCTCCAGCGCGGTATGGCCTCGTAGCCGTCTCGGCCCTCGTATCCGGAGGCGGGATCTCCGGCCCTTCCCGCGTTGGACTCCACCCCGGCCGTGGCCACCGCCACCACGGTCAGATCCTTGTAGCTCTCGCTCTTCACGTCGCACAGGCGCATGTTGGCCGCCGTGGACAGCGAGGCGCACCGGGAAGGCGGGCCGATCCCGTGCCGGGCGCACACGTCCGCCTGGTAGCGGTCGGGGTCCGTGTAGCCCATCATGGCCTTGCCGCCCCCGTGTCCGGAGGGTTCGCAAGCCTGGTGGTTGAAGACGTACAGGAGATCCTCACGGTAGCCGCCGTTGGCCCTGGAGGTGGA
>JAISEQ010000464.1 GCA_031264045.1 Deltaproteobacteria bacterium | reverse complement strand
GAGGCCCGGGGATCGGGGGGCCCGGGCATCGGCGGGCCAGGCAGGCGCAGGCGGCGGCCCGGCCCGGGGGAAGGGCGCGGGTCCGGGGCGGTACGGTACGGAAGGGAGCCCGGGAGGGGGTCCGGCGGGGGAGCTCCTGGCGCTGTCCGGACGGTTGCCGCGCCGCGTCTTCCGGCGTCCCGGCGCGCGCCGCCGGCGGAGATCCCGTCCTCCTGAGGCGGGGCCGTCCGCGGCGCCCTCAGGCCTCCGGGCGGGAACGGGGGTTCGCGAAATGCGAGACCTGGTACATGAACGCCTCAAGGCGGGCCTGGGTGTTGGTCTGGCTCTGCCCGTCGAAGGCGAGGTTCAGCAGGGGGAGCCCCCCGCAGAGATCGCGCAGGCGGGAGGAGAGCCCCCCCACCACCATGCCCGGCATGCAGGTGAAGGGCATGATGTTCACCATGCCGCGGGCCCCGTGGCGGTAGAGCTCCACGGCCTTTCCCAGGGAGAGGATGGCCTCGCCCTGGAAGGCGCGGTCGAGGAAGTTCTCGCCGAGCCTCACCACCTCGGCCACGGGGGGATCCTTCGCCCCTCCGGGGAAGAAGCCGTCGAAGGCCCTGGCCAGCCGCGAGAAGGACCAGTCCTGGACCATGAGCGTCAGCCGGGTCCTGAGCCTCTTCTTCAGGTGCCCGCCGCGCCTGGCCCTCATGTTGTTCACGAACCCTGTGTAGAGGATCCACTCGCAGAAGGCGGGGGCCACGATTTCCGCGCCCAGGGCCTCCAGGCGGCGGACGACCTCCTCGTTCGCGAAATCGTTGGAGCGGACGTAGATCTCCCCCACCAGGCCGACCGCGGGGATCTCCGGGAGATCCGGGCGGCTCCCGTTCCCGCCGCCGGCCGAGAGCCCGGCCGTGCCGCGCCAGGGCCCGTCCAGCGACTCCTGGAAGCGCTCGCGTGAGCGGAGGAGGGCCTTCCCGACCTCGGGGACGGAGCCGGAGGAGAAGGCCCGCTCCAGATCGGAGAGCGAATCCCGGTAGGCCGCGTCCGCGGCGCCGGGGGAGGCCTCCCGCGGGCGGGCGCGGAAGAGAGCCTTCTGGATCAGGTCCACCGAGGCCAGGGATCTCCACACGTCCAGGGACAGGCTCCCGCCGCGGGTGCTGCCCGCCTCGTCCAGGCGGTCGTACATGCCGCCGGTCTGGTCGAGCGACAGGACCTCCACGTCGGTCAGGCCCAGCCTCTTGAAGACCAGGCTCAGGTAGCGGCTGTACTGCCCGAAGCGGCAGGGGCCGTTGGAGGAGGGCATGAACAGGGCGGACTTCGCGGGATCGAAGCCGGGACGCGAGGTGAGCTTCAGGAAGTCGCCCACGGTGAGGACGAGCGGGTAGCACTCCTTGCCGGAGGTCTGCGATCTGCCCAGCTCCACGGTCTCCCGGTCGGAGGCGGGCAGGGCCTCCGCGTCGAGGCCCGCGGCCCTCAGGGCCGCGGCCAGGGTCCGCGTGTGGTCGCACATGGGGGGCAGGAAGATGGTCTGGCCCTTCCGGGGGCCGGTGATGATGGAGAGCCTGCTCGACCAGGCGGGGCCGCCGCCCGCCCTGGCCCCGCCCCTGGCCTTCCGGGCGGCCAGCGAGTCCAGGAATGCCTCCAGGCGCGTGACCGCCCCCACGTCCGAGCTGTGCTCGTCTATCTCTATCTCGAGGAAGGGCTTGGGCCCGAGGATGTTGCGGAAGAAGTGCAGTATGAAGGAGTCGGGCCCGCACCCGAAGTTCGAGATGTAGAGGGCCTCCAGATCCTCCCTTTCCGCCACTATCTGGGCCGCGCGGGTGATCTTCTGCCCGTAGCGCCAGTAGTGCCCCGCGGGCTCGTCCCCGTCGAAGCCCAGCGGCAGGAAGTCCATCGGGATGCCGAGGACGCCCAGGGCCGCGAGCTTTTCGTTCAGCCTGAGGTTCAGGCCCGGATCGAAGCCGTTGTAGGGCCTGGCCACCACGACCATCGCCACCCGCCCCGGGGGGAGCGACTCCAGGGCCTCCCTGCCCCTCTCCACGAGCCTCTCCTGGAAATTCTCCTGGGCGGCGCGGGCGAGCTCCAGCGCCCTCATCGCCTCCCCGCGCCCGGCCCCGAACTTCCGCGCCAGATCGCACAGGGAGTTCCGGAGGGGCCTCTCGCCCTCCCCGAAGAAGACCGGGCCCCGCACGAGGAACGGCTCCTCGAGATCCAGGGCGGCCGGCGCCGTGAAGGCGAGCGACTGCGAGTAGGGGCACGCCGCGCTGTCGGGCGCGGGCGAGCGGGGGGCGGAGCCGTTTCCGGACGGGGCGGCGGGCATGTTCACGAGCGAGGGGAGGAAGATGTGGTCGAGCCCCATGCCCATGAGTTCCAGGACGTGGCCGTGGGCGCTCTTGACGGGGAAGCAGAACTCCCCCAGGGTCCTCTCGCAGCCGCTGTGGATGGTCGACTTGTTGGTGGGGCTGGTCCAGACCGGCCTGTATCCCAGGGCGGCCACGAAGGTGGAGAAGAAGGGGCCGAGCTCGGCGAAGAACATGGAGCGGACGAGGCCCGCCGTGCCTTTCCAGGGCCTGGCGCCCGGGCCGCCGTAGCCGCAGATCCCGGGGGCGGGCTCCGCGAAGCAGAGCTCGGAGCGGAAGGCGAAGAGATCCGGCACGTCCCTCGCGGCCCGCCGGGCCGCCCCCCCGTCCTCCTCCCAGCGGTCGCAGCGCGAGCCGTAGAAGAAGGGGGCGCCGCCGGCGACGGTCACCCGGCGGATCTCGCAGCGGTTCGCGCAGTGCCGGCACTCGAAGCTCTTTATCTCGTAGGGGCGGCTGGTGAGATCGAAGCCCGCGAAGCCGGACTCCTTCCAGCTCCTGCGGTCCCTCGCGATGAGCGCCGCGCCGACGGCCCCGGTCACGTCCGCGTCGTCGGGGACGGTTACGGGCCTCCCGAGCCTGCTCTCGAAGGCCGCGGCCACGCCCTCGTTGAAGGACGTGCCGCCCTGGAAGAACACCCTCTCCCCCACCTTCCTGGTCTCCACCACCCGGCCCAGGTAGTTGGCCACGATGCCGTGGCACAGCCCCGCGGTCAGATCCTCCAGGCTCACGCCGTTCTGCTGGTGGTGGACCAGATCGGACTCCATGAAGACCGTGCAGCGCTCGCCGAGATGCACCGGGCTCGCGGAAGAGAGCGCCCTGTCGCCGAACTCCCCCCTTATCGAGAGCCCCAGCTTGTCCGCCTGCTCCTCCAGGAAGGATCCCGTCCCCGCGGCGCAGGCCTTGTTCATCATGAAGTCGGTTATGACCCCGTCGGAGAGCGAGATGTACTTCGAGTCCTGGCCGCCTATCTCGAATATGGTGTCGACCGCCGGATCTATGGCCACTGCGGCGGTGGCCTGGGCGGTTATCTCGTTCACGGTCATGTCGGCGCCGATGAAGTCGGCGGACAGGTACCTTCCCGATCCCGTGGTGCAGACGCCCAGCACCCTCGCCCGCCCGTGCGCCTCGGGGGGCAGGAGCGAGAATCCCCGCGCTATGGCCTCGAGGGGCCTCCCGGCGGTGGGGACGTAGACGCGGGCGGCCAGGGTCCCGTCCTCGCAGACGAGGGCCACGTTGGTGGAGACGGAGCCCACGTCCACGCCCACGTAGACGGGCAGGGGCTCCGAAGCCGGCACGTCCGCCCAGGAGAACTCCGTCTGCATGGGCTTCCGGGCCCGCCGGACGAGCCTGGGCTGCCGGCGGGGGGGCTCCCTGGGGGCGTCCAGGAAGGCCCGCAGCCCCGCGAGATCCAGCCCCCGCGGCTCGGAGTCCCCGAGCTCGGCGCGGCCCAGCTCCGCCGCGCCCAGGGCGCCGAAGACGAAGTGTGAGTCCGGGACCACCAGCTGGCCTTCCCCCCGGAGGCCCAGGATCTCGCGCAGGGCCCTCATGAGCCCCGGGTTCGCGGCGACCCCCCCGGTGAAGAGGACCGGCGGCTCCAGATCCCTTCCCCTCGCGAGCCCGCTCTTGATGCTCCTGGCCATGGCCAGGCACAGGCCGTAGATTATCTCGTAGTCCGGGGTGGCGGACTGCTGGAGGTGTATCATGTCGCTCTTGGCGAAGACGCTGCACCTGCCCGCCACCCTGGGGGGGACCTCGGACTTCAGGGCCGCGGCCCCGAAGTCCGCTATGCCGAAGCCCAGGCGGTGGGCCTGCTGGTCCAGGAAGGAGCCCGTCCCCGCCGCGCAGAGGGCGTTCATGGCGAAGTCGGAGAGCGCGAAGCCCCCGGAGTCCGAGAACCAGAGGACCTTGGTGTCCTCGCCGCCTATGTCGATGAGCGCCCTGGCCCCGGGCAGGATTCTCCGGGCCGCGACGGTCAGGGCCGTGACCTCGCCCACGGCGGCCCCGCCCAGGAGCTCGGCCGCGAGGGGGGCGGAGCTCCCGGCAATCCTCGGGGCATGCATCCGCTCCGCGGGGAACTTCCCCGCGAGCTTTTCCAGGGCCTCCAGGAGGGCGTGGAAGGGCCGCCCGTGGTGGCGCGCGTACAGGCTGTCGAGAAGCCTGCCGTCCGGGCCGGAAAGCGCGAGCTTCACGGACACCGAGCCGATGTCCAGGCCCGGGAACAGTGCCCCCCGGGGGGCGTTAGCAGTCTCTGACATAGGGGAACGGCATTTTCCTGTCCCGGCCGGAGGCGCGTCCGGGCCGCCTGGAGCCGCGGCTGCGGCAACCCCCGGTCCGCGCGTCCGCGGAAGCGCGGGCGGGACGGCGTCCGGACGCCGCTCCCGGGGGACGCGGGCCCTCACGGGCGGCCGGCCTTCCGGGACGGCCGGGATTGTGGTCTGTGGACTTTCCGGGAGAAGTCCGGCAGGGCCGGGGGTCCCGGGGAGCTTTCGGAGACGGCCTGGCAGGCCCGGGCCGGGGGGTATCGGCGCGAAAGGTCGCCTCCCGGGCCGTAAGGACGGTCCGGGGCCGCAGGGCTTTGTGGTGCCCGCGGCAACGGCGTCCCGGTCAGTCCGGCGTTCCGCGCGCCGAAGCCGGGCGCGGGGCTCGGGACCGGGGCGGGCCCCGTTCCGTCTGGCGGGCGGGGGCCCGGAGGGGACGCGGGGTCTGGCCTGGCCGGGGTCCGTCGGGGACCCCTGAAGGCGGGGAGGCAGGAAACGGCCGGGCACGGGGTGCCCGGAGGCCTCCCGGGCACTCGGGCTCATGCCGGCGGCTGCCCGGTGCCTGGCGGGCGGTCTGAGCGCCGCGCGTTCCGCGTATATTAGCACAGCTCCGGAAAGGCGGCAATTCTTTTTCCCTGACGTCCCCGCCCCGCCCGCGGCCGAAGTCCCCCTCCCGGCCCGGCGGACGGCGGGAGCCGACGCCTCCGGGCCTCCGGCCAACGCTCCCCGATCCCCTACAGTCCCGAAACCCGGTTCCCTCCCGGCCAGAACCCCGGTT
>JAISEQ010000451.1 GCA_031264045.1 Deltaproteobacteria bacterium | reverse complement strand
CAGTGGCGGAGGACTCCCTCTTTAGCTGACATAGTAATCCTCTGACCAGAGACTATCTTTGGAGTCTTTACACCGTAATGCTGACTATAAATCAAAATTGATTGAAAAACACCTGAATAGTTACGAATAAGATTGGTGATTGGTATTACGGCTATTTCTGGGACGGTGTAATCAAGGTTATCAATGACGAAACCGTAAAAAGTCGGCTAGGAATTTCTGATGAAGCAATGGATGAGCCAGCAGTTTTCAAAATAGCGGTTGGGCTGTCATCCTTCCCTATATCTGGCACGATTTCATTAATTTTCTGGCTCTCAGAAACCTCAGACCGGGGGAAGGAAACGGTCCAAGGCAACTCCGCAGATTTTTTACGGTTTCGTCATCAATCCGTATTCTCTAGTGAATTGTCTCGATAAATGCCTTTTTGCAGACTTTTGGAACAGATCAGGAATTTCGATGTTCATCGATAAATTTGATTCCACTGCGAAAACCCTTCGCTTGACCTTTCTGAGGCCAAAGTGCTTAGGCAAGGGTTGCGTAAATGACTTGGATTTTGGCTTAAATACAGGTGTTTTCGTTGCAGAGGACGTATAGAATTCACTCTCTCATTTTAGGAGGGATGAGTTTTCGCAGTGGAATCTAACTTGGGCTTGGAAAAGATTGCTATTTCAGACTTTTTAGGAATGATCTGACATTAGAAGTCGATATCATGCCAGATTGTGAACAATTTGTTGATGAATCAAACAAATTGTTAAATGAAATTTAAATGTTGCTTCAACTGGCTATCTGACGGTTGACAGTATTGGATACGCATAGAATAGTTTATTTTATTCTTTGAATATGTCTAAATATGAAATTTAAAATGCTATCAAACAGCGGATTTTAATGGGAATGACTGTTTCTAAAAATATCGATACACCGATTAAGTATATGAATCAAAAATTCGTTGATTTGTTACAGTTTTTTGCTCTCTCGATGTTGAATAGCCAGAGACGCTTATATCTTCGTTTATATCAAGACCATCATGCTTCCAGCCTTTACAAGATGAGTTCGTTTATTGTGTTTTGCTGAATTTCTGTCTTGATATCGGACAACATTTTGTAATAGGTTAAGCTGTTACCATTAAAGGCCGATCCGATACTCTTGTGAGAATGCTGATAAATGATTGGATTATTGTTGAAGTTAATCAGGAAACACCGAAAAATTTATAAACAATCAGAAAATCAGCCGTTTTGATAAACAGAATGACAATCTGAGCATTTCAGATTCTAGAGATGACTTTAGAAAAGCTCATGTTTCTCCGACCGTACCGCGTATCGATGATCCGGCAACTTCTGAAGAAGTTACATCCAACAAGCTCTTGAAATACAAAATACCCCAACTTGCTATCAATAGTCTTGAAAGAAACATAGCAATGGCTTTTGATCAGATAGTGACATGGAAATACGTCCACCTTTTTTTTGACTAGAGACTGAATGTCTATGCCGCAGTAGTGGCGATTGACGATTCGTCTTATGTGATGATTCGTTTCGAGCGCGTTGTCTGGGACAAGAATAATCACACTGTTGCATTGGAGACCTTGCCGTCTCAGGATAATCCAAAGCCTGTATCATGATGTCAGTCATTTTGAAAAATTAGTTGAGTGTTGATGCGTTAGAGCGTTTATGTGTTAGATGGCTGAAGTCACTGCTGAAATTTAATTGCCAAAAATTACTCGAAATTATTGTCAACTGATTGCTGACATGTTGTCAAAATGGTAGCGTGGAACAACGATCATGCAAATTCGGGTTCCGTGCCGCATATGGAACGGGATGCAATATGTTTTTTACAAAACTTGGCGCTGTAAATAGATTCTTAAAAATAACATTGCGCACTTATATAAATATAAGATGAATATTAATACATATTTTTATATATGTATTTAATAATATATATACATAATTATTTATATATTTACATAATTATATATATATTTTTTTGCCGTATGTTCGGCTTGCGGATCATTGCCAGCTCACCGGGAAGGCTTGCCCGGTTAGCTAGCGGGTTTCCGTCATGGGGCGGCAGACGCGGTTCCCTTTCGGTCATTTCCTGTGTCAGTCGGAGCAGGGCTTGCGGATCTTCCTGACAGGTGCTAACATCTCAGGCATGACGTTCCAGATTATCATGCAAGGACCGCTTCCTCGGAGCGCCTCGCCCGAAAGTCCCGGAACGCCGGGGTCTCCGGAAGCGGCGGCCGCCATATCCGCTGCGGCATCCGACTGGAGGGACGCCTCCGCTGCCATCTCTGGAGGCATTTCGGGATCGGCGGCATCCGTGCTTGCGGAACCCGGGCCCGGACCCTTCGGCATGGCCTGGCGCACCCGTCTCCCTGGGCAGGCTGTTCCCCTGTCCGCGCTGACTCCCCTCGCCCGCGAGGATGCCGCAGGGCTGGCCAGGGTCAGGGCGGGGGAGCTCGCGGCTCTGGCGGCGAGGCTCTCAGTAGCCCCGGACCACGCCTCCAAAAATGCGGCCGGGCTGGTTGCGAGGGTTTCCGCCGCGCTTTCCGGTGCGGCCGGGGGAAATCCAGGATGCGGGACCCTCTTCATGGTGGGAGGCTCTCCTGTCCTGGCCGGATGGGATCTGGGACGTGGACGGAGGCGGGCGGAAGCGGTCGCTCAGGAAGCCCGGGGCACCCCCGGTGCATCCGGAGCGGTGGACCGGCACCCTGTCCCCAGGCCGCCGGTGCCTCAGGGCATCTCCTCCGGGCCGCCGGGGTCTTTCCCATCCAGTGGCGTGCCAGGCTTCTATCCGGGTCCTGTTCCCCCGCACCCCCCTTCCGGTCATGAGCCGGCATCGGGCGCTCCGCCCGCTTTCCTTCCGGCTCAGGGTTCAGCACCGCAAGCCTCCCCGCTTCCGGGATCTTTTACGTTGCCGGCAGGGCCGACGGCTCAGGTTGCGCCTCCTGCGGGAAGCGTCCTCCGCGCCTCGCTCACGGCGCTGGGCGCGTTCATTTTGACCGTCCTCCTCTTCTGGGTCATGGCACCGGGCTTCCGGGAAGCTGCCGGTGCCGTCGGCGTCCATGTGCAGGCGGGACCGGATCCTGCCTTCGCCGCATCCCTCGGAGCCGAAAGGGATTCGTTGAGATCCAGGTACTGGGGAAACCTAGCCGCCTGCCGCCCTGAACAGGAAGCCGACCCGGTCAACGATGCCCCGCCCGATCTGCCTTCCCCGGAGGGAAGGGCCTCCTCCGCCCCTGAGGCGGACGAGGCACCCGTGGCCCTGGAAGCCGCGCCTCCGCCCCCGCCTCCGCCGTCGCCCCCCGAACCCGAGCCCAGACCAGATGCCGGGACGAAGCCCAAGCCAAAGGCCACCAGGTCTCAGGGCGGAACGAAGACGCAGGCTGCCGAGAAGCCGGCACCTAGGCGGACCCAGAGGCCCGGTGAGGCTCTGGTAATCCCCAAGGGAGCCGCTGACATGGGATTCCTCCAGGGCTGCTGGAAGTCCGATGCCGGACTCTCGGACGGACGGTACCATCAGCCGGTACTTACCTATTTCTGCTTTTCGGACGCTGGAGGCAGGGCCACCCACCGTACTGACATGCTGGGGCCTTCCGGCCGTAGCGTCCGGGCCAGCTGCACCAGCCCGGGCACGGCAAGCCTCTCCGGCGGAAGGCTGGTAATCCGCGTGGCGAGGGCCCCCTGCAGAGGGGAGCGCGGAGCCTTCGCTCCGGGGACGGTCACTTGCGTGCAGAGTTCGGCCGGGGCGGCCCAGTGCACCTTCCAGAGCCAGGGCGCAAGTCCGGCAAAGGCAAGGATAACCCGCATGGCCGGACGGGGCTGACGGAAGAGCTACGTTGTTGCCTAAATTGGTCGAAAATTGTAGCTAGGCAGGGGGATTGATTCCTAATAGGTTATATAGAGCAACTTGTTTTTTAGTTACTTCATAAATTACGTGTTCATTGTTTTTGCGAGCTGTTTTTTGTTATTAAAATGTAATCGTTTACGAAATTTAAATATTTGGAGCCGTTACGTGGGGACGGGCACTCCAAGCAACGACCCCGATGGGAGGCTCCACCTCAAGGGCGGGAGGCACACGATCCAGTGGCCGCAACGGGGGGGTTGCCGCAGATGTCGGCCTCCTCCAAAAGATTTGGAACCCGAAGCTCTCCATCGGGAGAGGTGTTGTAATGTACCCTGTGACAGTGTTCATGGAAGGGTAAAACGTAGACTCAAAAAACTCCGTTAAAATCAAATAGTTAGGCGATATTCATATCATAACTGTGAAACTCTGGCTAGTTTATTCCGCTGTCTCCCCATTGCAGGCATATCACCCTACTGATCGCCGACGGAACGCTCCTCTGCTCAAGGAGCCTGGTGACGCACAAGACCGGAGGGTCCCAACTGGCTCTCCCACTCTGCCGGAAGGAATCCCGGCAGGGGAACCGGAGGCAGGACCCCGGCGCATCCCTTGCGGATGCCTCCTGCCAGTGTTACGATCGCGACATGACTTTCAGGATACTCATGGAGATCCTGCCTTCTGAAGGCGGGTCATCAGCTGTGCCAGGCTATCCCTGCATTCCGGGCACCTGGCTCCCCAGGGACCATGCGGGACTGTGCTCCAGTGCGTCCTCCGACTGGAGTGTCGTCACCCGCGCCGTAGCCCGATGGCTCTCTCCCGCGCTGGCCCTCGCCCTTTCCGAGCCCGTACCGGGACCCTCGGGCACGTGCTGGCGCACGCCGCTTCCCGGATCCATCTTCCCCCTCCGGGAACTTCAGGGCCATGCACGCGAGGAGGCCCGTGCGGTCGCGGGACGCACGGCGGGCGAGCTCGCCCGTCTGGCGCGGAAGCTGTCCGGGTTTCCGGACACTGCGTCTAAGGCTTCGGCTGTCCTGGTCCTCGCGGCTTCCGATGCCCTTTTCGCGGCGGCGGGGGAGCTTGCGGGAAGCGGTACCATTTTTGTCGTGGGGGGCGTGCCAGTCCTTGCTGGCTGGGATCTGAGTTCCCCGTCCGGGGTCGTACCGCTGGCATGCCCCGCCGTGCCCGGCACCCCGATGCCCGTGCGGCCCGGCTCCTCTTTTCCGTCTACTGCCGCCGCTTCGCCGGGAGCATCATCGAACGATAAAGACGGCGGGAGTAGCGTGATTTCCGCAGCCTTTGTTGCGGTAGCCGTGTTCCTGATCGCCCTGGCACTTTTCTGGCTCCTGGCGCCCGGCTTCAGGACGGCTGCAGGGGCAGTGGGTTCCGCTCCCCTGGACCCCGGCCCGGATCCCGGACTTGCCTCATCGCTCAGTTCCGAGCTGGCATCGCTCAAGGCTCGTTACAGAGGGACGCTTGCTGCCTGCCGCTCTGAATCGGAAGTTACCCCGGACGAGTCAGCCCCGACCCTGCCCCCTCCCGAGGTTCGGGATAAGGGGGCCCCTGCGGTTCATGACGCCCCTGTGCCGCTGGAGGCGGCCCCTCCGCCCCCTCCCCCTCCTGCTCCTCCAGATCCTGAGTCGTCCGACAAGCCGAAGCCCGAGCCGTCCGAGAAGCCGAAGCCAAAGCCGTCCTACCAGCCGAAACCCAAGCCTCCTGCCACGCCGCAGGCGGGTCAGGATTTGACAATTCCTCCGGGCGCGAAGGACGTGGGTTTCCTTGAAGGGTGCTGGAAGGCGGACTCCGGCATCCTGGACCAGGTGTACAGAAGGCCCATCGACTGGGAATACTGCTTCACGGGATCAGGCAACGCACGGTTGCGAATCACCTCCGCCACGTTTACCTGCAGTGCTTCCGGTAAGGCCGTCCTTTCCGGAGGCAAGCTCAGGATCAAGGCGGGCTCGGCTCCCTGCTCGAGGGGGAATCCCACCTTCAACCCTTCTTCGATAGTTTGCACTCCCAGGACCGGTGCGGCATACTGCACTCTCCAGGGGGAAGGAGGTCCGGTCATTCAGACGAGGATGACCCGCAGGGGCGCCGGCTGAAATGGATATGTCCCCTGACGGGGATTGAAGAATGCCGCAGACCGCGTGCAGGCCCCGTTGAATGGCCGCTGGGGGAAACGTAACTTTATCTCTTTATCTTCCTGTGACAGGGCCGCACTTCGGCAGAGAGCCGAAGGGGAGAAATCCCGTCACGGAGCATAACTTTTTCTTGAGACATCAGTCGGGTTCACCGAAGATCGGCGGCGGTGAGGTTCGGCTTACGGCAATTGAGGCCGGGGATGTGGGCCGATCGGCAAGAACGGGAAGCGCGGGATACCGACCCCATCATCAAGTCCGGAATTCCCCTTTCGGAATTCCCTTTCCAGTTGTCAGTTCGCGATATGGTTTTCTGGATACTCATGGAGACTCCCCGTAATCTGACGGTTCATCTGGTTTGAAATCCTGTACTTGCATTCCGGGAACCTGCTTCCACCACGACCCGATGGGACGGCTCTCTCGAGCATCCTCCGGTTGGAACATCGTCTCCCGCTCAGCAGGCCGCCGGTTCCCCCCACGCTGGCGCCCACACCCCTTCCGATTCCTTGCCCGTGCAGTCGGGGATGTTCCGGTGCTTGCCGCCTGCCGGATCTGTCCTCCCCATCCCGGACTTTCAGGGCCGTGCCTGCCAGGAGGCCCGGGCGGTCACGGGACGCTCGATGGGAGAGCTTTCCCGGCCGGCCCGGAAGCATTCCGGGTTCCAGGACCATACGGCAAGAGCCTCGGCGGTCCCGGTCTCCTCGCCTTCCCGCGGATTTTTCGCGGCGGCCAAGGGGCTTCCGGAAAACTGCAACGTCTTCACGGAGGGCGGAGCACCTGTCCTGGCCGGAGGGGAGCTGAGCCGCCCGGACTCTTCGCCTGCCGGGTCTCAGGCGTCCGTCGGCACCGGTCGATTCCCCGCCGGTGCTGGGAATCGCGCGTCCGGGCCGCCGGCCTCTCCTCCAGTTCCCGTCACGCCGTATGTCTTCCAGCTTTCGCGGGTCCGCCCTCGGGAGCGGCCGTAGACGGAAAAGGAGGCGGGGGAGGGGCGCTCGGGACGGCCGAGCTTAAGACTTCCGGCACGGAACTTGGCATATGACGTTCGGCGTGGCCCTGGGCTTAAGACGTTCGGTGCGTCCTGCAACGGCCGGCACCGGCACGGTAGACTTCCGGAACAACTGCCAGGCTGACGTCTTGATCGTCTTGCGGGAGATCTGATAGCATCCGCTCATGACACGCCAAACCTCACAGGCGGTGCCCGTTCGCCCTCATTTCTTTTCTGATTCGTACGTTCCAGGCACGGCATCCCCCGTCTCCCCCGTCTCCGCCATCTCTGTTCTCCGGACGCTTGTCTTCGGCATGATCCTTGCCGCCATTGCCCTGGCTTTCGCAGGCACGGCCGAGGCCGGAGACGTCCCGAAGCCTCCGGCTGGGCTGTCCCCCAAGCCCGCCTCAGGTCCGGACGGCCCCATGGCCGTTCCGGAGACCGGGATGGACATGGGCTTTTTGGCAGGCTGCTGGACGGCCGATGCCAGGGTGGAGGACATCCGAACCGGCTGGCCGCTCAGGTTCACGTTCTGTTTTTCAGGCAGGATCGGCCGGGGGACCGTCAAGGTGGAGGAGATCGGCCGCACCGGACGCTCCGAGGCCACATGCGTTGGAGATTCTTCGGCAACGCTTTCTCGTGGGAGGCTGGAGATCCGTTCCGGACGTGTCAAGTGTCCTGGCACTATACGTTCTTACGACCCTGCCGCCGTGGTCTGCCTGGCAAGACCAGGAGCCGTATCCGAGTGCTCCCTGAGGGGAGTTGGCAGCACCCCTCTCCCTGTGAGGTTCAGTCGCCAGGAGGGTAAGCGGTGACGTTCTGAGCCGGGTCAGGCATTCCGCTGGCCAGCGTCCCGAACCGGAATCCGTGAAGGGAAGGGCTGCCTGTTATTTTCCTGAACGGTGGTGCATGCACGGCAAATGAGCTCAATGCTCCGGGAAATGATATCTTACGATTTTGGCAACGGACTCCTTAGCTCAACCGGGTGATAGCGTTTTGTAAGTGTACGCCTTATGCGTATTTGTTTGAGAAATATAACTCTAAATATATTTTCAACATAGTACGTCTTATTTGTCTTTTGAATATCTAGATATGTAAAGAGAAACGGTAAAAGTCATATTTCATAATTAATACATCATAAATTCTTTATCAACAAATTGCGGATGATGATTTATTTCATAATTGGGACAGAGTGCCGTTTAGCGCGAAATTGTGATATTTACATCTGGTTGACTGAACATCTCTTGAGCCGCTCCAGATGGCATTTCATCGAATCGCCAAGTATCAGACGTCATGGGCAGAGCGGTACGCCGGGGAGGTCAGGAAAGACCATGACAGTTCCGGGTAGCAGCCGGATCTCCCCCAGTTCTGATCAGCCGCAGCCGCAGTCGTTCTGAGGCTTGGGTACCGGTTGCGGCCTGAGCTTCGGTTTCGGTCGTTTTTTCGGTTTGGGTTTCGGCTTTGCCTTGGGGGCGGGAGGAGGGGGAGGCGGAGGAGGAAGGGGCGGGGCAATGGCCTCCAGGGCAACTGGAGCGCTCCCGGCAGAGGGCGAGAAGGTCTGGCTGACTGGTTCCGGGAGCTCCGGAGGGAGCTCTTCAATGACCGGCTCCGGATCGTCTTCAGGAGCGCAGCCAGCCATGGTCGCGTTGTAGCGGCCCTTCAGGCTTTCCAGTTCGGCTCGGAGCACGTCCTCAAGGAAAGGGTCGAGTCCAGCCGACGGATTTTCGGGAATTGCCGCAGCGGCGCGGCGGATGTCGGCGGAAAAGGCCAGGAGAAGCGTGAGCGCCAGGAGGAAGGCGGATGCGGCCGCGAGGGCCCCGTGCAGGAGTCCCGTGCCGGAAGGAGGCGGGGCAGGCGGAGAAGCGGAGTGGGGATCGTGTCCCATCATGAAGTCCGGCGCGGGAGGGAAGGCCGCTCCGGAAGCCGTGGCCGGAACGGACGAGAATTCTGCCGCTTCTCGAACGGTAGTTGCGGGAGGAGGCTGTCCGGGCGGCGGGGAGAAAGCCGCCGTAGATGGCGCGGCAGCGGGGGAGGGTTCTGCGGAGGCTCCGGATGCCGCTGGAGCCTGGGCCGTGGGCGACTTCGAGACCGTTGAGGAAACGGGGAGTCCGCCTCCCCGCCAAAGTGCTACTACCGGTCGGTCTCCGATGAAGAAGATCTTCTCCTGGCCGGAGATGCCGGCGGAAGCCGCCGCCAGCGCCGCCGAGACCCTGGAGGCGATTCTGGAAGCCGCCCTGGCATCGGGGGCGGTGTCCGAGGAGAGCTTTGCCCCCGCCTGAGAGAAGTCCCCGGCGAGCTCACGGAGGGCCCTGTCTGCCGCAGGCCTTTCGGAAGCTACGAGAGATGAGAGCTCCCGTGCTGTGCCTTCCATTGGGGTGGACCAGGCGATGGTCCCGCCGCCAATTTTCTCCGGCACGGCCAGGACATCGTGGGCGCGGGGAGGGAGTTCCCTGACGAGCCTGTCACCCCCGAGAGACCACAGGGCCGAGGGCGACATGGAGTTCCCGGTGGCGGTAGGGGCATCCGGGGCCTGGGAATATGTCAGGTACTGGCCTCGCATGGTGCCAGTGTAGCAGAAGCTTATCGTTTATTATAGAGCCCGAGCACCCGAAGCACCCCGCCTGCATTTTTTTTGAATACACTCCCGATGCAACTATAATGCGGCATGGCAGATTTCAAGGGCGCGGAAGGTCGTCTTTCCCGGGATTGCCACGTCTTGAGCCCCGATGTGCCCCTTTCCGGCGACTCCCGAAAAGGCTGCTTTCCCCTGCGGACTGGAGTCTGGCCGCCCGGGTCGGCCCGTCTCGCGGGTTGCGGGAAACCGCTCCAGAGGAGATCCTGTGAGTTTATCGATATTATGTTATAATGGTGTCACGTTAATTCCGAACCGGAGTCTATGCGTCCCCCCATCCTGTCTCATTTCGTCCGACACCGGCCCGTTCGCTCCGGCACCGCCTGCGGCGAGGAAGGGTCCAGTCCGGCTGTACAGTTCCGCGGGGCCCGTGACAGTCGGGAAGCCCAGTTCTTTTGGCACCTCCGGAGCATCCGGCTACTCCGGACCACCGGATTCCTCCGATCCTCCGGATCCCTCCGATCCTCCGGATCCCTCCGATCCCTCCGGAACAGGAAGGGAGCCAGAACCTTCCGGCCGCTCCGCTCCAGAAGGTTCAGCAGTACCGTCAGGCGGTATCCCCCCAGCAGGCGTAGCGGTCATCGTGCTGCTGGCAGTGCTCCTTCTGGGTGGGGCGATCTGGCTCTTCTTCGTCTACCCTCGCCTCGCCGAATCGTCGGCCCCAGCCGCTGTTCCCGGCGCAATGGCGGCCCCGGTATCTTCAGAGGCGCTTGAACCCCGGGCGACGAAAGCATCTGGCGGGGCTTCCGCAGGCGGTAGCGCCGGCGGAGCGGACCCTGCCGCAGAGGCCCAGAAAGGCTCCTACGGCGTCAGCTGGCCCGGACTGACAGAGGACGGAGCTCCCGGCGGGTCTGACGCCGATAAGGCGGAACCGGCCGAGGAGACCTTCACCGGTTCCCCTGATCACGGAGGCCAGTAGGCCTGGGGGGGGGCGCACGAGAACCCCGTCTGCCCGACTGGCCTTGAAGGGGCCCGACTTCCTCTCGCCTCAACTCCGTTCCACCCTGACGGCTTGCCTTCGCCGGGTTTCCCCATGTCCCGGAGACCCATCCGCGCCGAGTTCATGGAGGTTTTACAGGCAGGGCCAGCCCGGACCATCCTGCCTGGCCTTCGGCAAACAGCCCATTGGCAGTGCCAGGCAGTGCCCGACCGTCCTGCGGGAGATGTCCGCTCCCTCTCGCTCCCGTAGTCGGGCCGCTCGCGCGAATTCCCGTCCGTCCGAAAGCCGTTCAATCCACTCCTGCTTTGATAGCTCTGTCCGGCCCTGCCCGGCCTTTTCGGGGCGTTCCAGCCCTCCCCGGACTTTCCTGCCTCCGGGTTCCCAGGACTTCAGAGAACTCGCCTGCTTCCCCCCAGCACCTGGCACTTTCGTCCGGCCCGGTATCAAATCCCAAACGCCGTAATCGCGGGCGTTTCCCCGGAGGTCCATCGGATCACATGCTGACTGGCCAGCTTTACGACGGCTCTGGCGCTTACGGTACGCGGACCCTTCTCAAGGTGAAGCTTTCCTCCGGGGGAGCCGCCACCCTGCACTGGCCTTTCGCCCTGGAAGAGACCGAATGCCTCGTCTCCGTAAGGGAGATACGCGAAAGGCGCTTTCTTGAGGATCCAGGATTGGGCCCCGGCGGATGGGGAACCTCCGAGCGTTTCCACGGGGCGGCCCTTGCTTCCCATGATCCTGGCTCCTTAGTCCTGGCCTTTACGCCCGAGGTGTCACGGGCTATCGGCGATGGATGGCACATATTCCGGATAATGGCCCGTAGGGGGCCGCTCCCAGAGATCCTGGCCTGCCGTCCCGCTCCTGCGGAAGAAGCCGGGGCGGACGCAACCGGGTCCGCCCATCCCGGTCGGGACCAGCACCCTGAATTTCCCGGTCGCCCGGCGAACTTTCCGCTTCTCCTGCCCTGGACCGCCTCCCCGTCTCTCCTGAAGCCCCCGTCCGGGCAGCCCGCCGCCCCGTCTCTCCTGAAGCCCCCGCCATCCTCATATACCGACCAGCCAGACGCCCGGCCTCCCGCCCGGGAATCTCAAAACCATTCATGGACGGTGCCCCAGACGACGCACCCTGAAACTTTATCCGTCCCGCCGGAATCTCGGACTGAGTCAGACTCGGAGCCATTGTCTGCGGCACAGCCGGATCCCTGGGCGGATATTGGACCCGAGCCGGACTTCGGGAACCATGAGCCGCAGACTGATCAGTCACCGACCTCGGATCCCGCCTCAGGTCCGGGGGCGGCCGCCGGTTTCGGGACGGCGGGCTTGACCGTTCTCCTGGTGTCCGTACCCGACGGGCCATCTGGCCCTTATGGCATTTCCCGGGAAGGAGACCCGTCCGGGACCGGTCCATCAATGCCGGGCCATAACGGAGAGGGCGGAACACCGTTCTCGTCTCCTGGCGGGGCTGCTCACGAGGGAGTCCCGCCGGGGACTGACACCCTGCCGGACTTGGATAAGAGCCAGGAAGGCTCTCTCTTCTCCGAAATTGCCCCCCTGCAGGAGGAAGGTGACCCTTGGCCGGATCCCCCTGAGCTGGAAGTCAGGGAGGCGGAGTCACCATGGCACGATCCTGTTGCCCCGACCGGTCCCGTGCCCTCCTCCGCCGCTGAAGGCGCCGCGCCTTCTTCCGAGGCAGAGGTTCCCAGCCCCGAAGAGGAACCGCCGCTTGCTGAATCTCTTCAGGACAGGGGAGGCATCCCTTCCTCGTTGCAGTTGCCCGTTACCGAGCCGTTCCCGGATGCCCCGGAGCCTCTGGGGGAGCTCCAGCCCCCGGAACTCAATTTCGAGCCTTTGCCAGATGCCTCGGAGCCCCTGGACCCCTATTTTGTGCATTTCCCGGATGTACCGGAACCCCTTGGGGTGCCCCCGGAGCCACGTCTCGAACCTTCCCCTGATGCCATGGAGCTTCAGCGTGAGCCCCCGGAGCCCTATCTCGGGCTTCCGGACAACGATGATGGGGTGCTGTCAGGGCCTCCGGACGAATCGCCGCCTTCGGCACCGCCGTCACCTGATCTCTTCTTTCCGCCCCTGGAACCCGCCGCATCCGGAACCTGGGCTCCCTTGGACCCTTCCGCCCAGCTCCCGCAGCCCTCCGGATCTGTGTTTCCTGTCTCGGAACCGTTGCCGCAGGAATTTGCCGCGCTGCCGCCGGGCCCCGTCCCTCCCCCTCGCTGGCGGAGTGGTCCCGAAAGTTTCCGCTCCTCCTTCAGACTGATTCTCCTGGCCATGCTGGCCGTGTCCCTGCTCATCCTCGCCGAGAGCTTCCTGGATCCAGTCGTTGCCGTCATTCCTGGGGGAGAGATGGCGGCATCCGAGACTCATGGGATCCCGGGACCCCTGGCATCCGCTGACCCCCTCGTCCCGGAGTTGCAGGATAAGCCCGGGAATCCGGAGCTGGGGGATAAGCCCGAGAAGCCGGAGGTATCGGGCGAGGCCGGCCTCCAGGTGGAGCCGCCGACAGTTCACGCGGCTTCCATAGACCACGAGCCGGCCGGAGGGGCGGCGGGGATCCTTCAGGACGACTTCCACGCCCCCGGCTGCTGGGCGACAGGGGTCAGAGTGCCCATGGAGAGGCCGCCGGACGGGGTCATCTACGGCTTCTGCTTCGAGGCGTCCGGGAGGGCCTATCTCTCTGCCGACGAGACCGATTCCGGAGGAAAGATGACGGACGCCTGCACCTCCCCGGCCATTGCGTCCAGGGAGAATGGTGTCCTGGACATAGCCAGGGAAACCGGTGCCCCGTCGTACTGCCGGAGGGCCCCCTCAAGGGGGCTGGTGCCGGTATCGGTATCGTGCGCAGACCCTGGAAGTGGGGGGGATGGTGCCGTCTGCATCTTGGAGGGGGAGGGCGGCAGGAAGTTTTCCGCGTCCTTCAGGGTGAAGAGGGGGGAGGCGTGGATAGATCCGAGGCGGAGAGCCGTGCCCGAGCCTCCTGCAGGGGCTTCCCCGGGCTCGCCCCCGGACCTTGAGGGCCGTGAGCCCGGAGATGTGGGGTTCTTGGCGGGCAGGTGGCTGTCATCGGTCGATGCCGAGGCCATGGGCGTGGGTTTCCCGCCCGTCTACGAGTACGTCTTCGCGACCGACGGGAAGGCCCGTGTCACGATACGTGACCGTAGGGCCGACGGCACTCCCCTCCCGCCCTGCACTGCATCCGCCGAGGCCCAGCTGAGATCGGGGGGTATACTCATCGTGCGCACCGGGCAGAGGGGCGCGGACTGCCCGGGGGAGCCGGAGAGGAGCTATCCCCCCAGGGTGCTTGGGTGCTTCCAGTCCCGAGACGGTGCACCTCCGGAATGCATGCTCCTGGACGAGGGCAGGAGGGGGGCAGGGGCCGTCTTCAGGAAGGCCTTGGATGCCGAACCTTAGCAGACCAAGTGTCGAACTTTGAACTTTAGTCCCGTAAAGGATTTCGAAGACGTCTACCGGCGTGGATGAGGATGCCGCATCATAGCACAGTATCGCATGATGGGAACATTTCATTTCGTTCATCCGTTGTTTATTAGAATGGCGACTTAATCACTAAGAGTTCTGTAAATTGATATTTGTCAAGATTTATTGTTGAGGTGCAAAATTATGGACATGACTCCTCCAAAGTTCTGTTGGAGTTCTTAACAACTCATCGATAACATCATCTGACTTGTCAGTTGTGGCCGGCATTTCTGATTTTCCAAAATTTCAGAATTGAATGCAATATATGAAGCTGCCGCAATAAGTAGTCAAGGGATTTCTGATGAAGAAAAGAATGGTCGATGGCGACCGGAAATAGTGATTAGTCAGTCATCTCCCCCCAATATCTGGCATGCATTCACTTATCCTCTGCCTCCAATGACTCTCGGACTGGTGAACGCAAACAGTCCCGTAGTAGCCTCGCGGACTTTTTACGATTCCGTCATATATGGATCATAAACAGCGTCTATATCGTGAGTTGTTCTTCTGTCATTATAAGCGAGTGAAATTGCGGCCCTGCCGAAAATGATCGTCTCCGCCTCGATGCCTTGAGCGGTAATCATTTGAGCTAATTACTTCAGCCTATCCAAGATAATGCCCTTATCCATCGCCGCCACCTCGCTGAAATCAGACGTTGTATAAAACGTATCCCGAAACAAAGACATTCCGCTCTTTGAATTCCTGCGGTGTATCGTACGCTGAGCCAGGGAAACCTCTGGGAGAATCGGGAGCATAAGGAGAATTTTCCGGAAAATATCAGCACGATTCATAAGTCAAGCGCGGAACGTCAAGATCAAAGCGTCTGACCAGAATGGCTGCAGTGTCGGCAAGGAATGGGACATGCCAACTTTCAGAAGTATTTTGGGGCGAATATCGAATCATCTATTCTCTGACTTCATTTTACGGTAAAGATAAAACGCGTCCAGGAAATTTCCAAGGTTGGTGGCAAAATCGTCCCATGACGCAATGCCCGATGAAACGCTGCGCATAGTGGGTAGCTTTTCTTTATCCGGAACGGGACATAAGGAATCTGCGCCTAATTGGAAAGGTAATATTGGATTTACAAAATTCTTCGGTGTTCCTGAAATCATATTCAAGTCTTGCCAATCCGTAGTCACTTCGGGTAGGTGCGATGAATACAGGCGGTGTCCGCCACGTTGAACCCGCATCGGTCGCGCAGGGTCCAGAAGTCAAAGTCAGGAGGCAAGGGACTTTCCTGAACCCAGAGATGCGCCGTTGTTCTGCCTTGCAGGTCGCGGGCTTCTCATTCCAAGAAGTGTTCAAGATTTCA
>JAISEQ010000030.1 GCA_031264045.1 Deltaproteobacteria bacterium | reverse complement strand
TCCGGGAGGCGGCAGACGTCCGCCGCGTCCGTCTCAAGGAGGCGGCCGATGTCCTCCGCGTCCTTCTCAAGGAGGCGGCCGATGTCCTCCGCGTCCTTCTCAAGGAGGCGGCCGCTGTCCTCCGCGTCTTTCTCAAGGAGGCGGCCGACGTCCTCCGCGTCCTACTCAAGGAGGCGGCAGTCGTCCCCGCACTCCAGCCTGATCCTCATGAACCCGCAGTACCCGCCCAGAACGGCGAATCCAGCCGGGTTCAGGAGCGCGAGCTTCTCCGGGTCCGCGGCCTTCTCCGGAAGCCCGGAGCGCTTTTCCTCCCGGGAGGTCAGCGCGGTATGCCAGGCGCTGCGGGCCCTTAAGGCGGTCGCGCGGGCGCCGAGGGTCAGGCGACAGGGCATCGCCCTGCCGCCGTCTGCGGGACACGGGAAGTCCAGGCCCGAGCGTCCCCGGGCGTATGCTTCGGGGGCGTCCGGGCGGTCCCGCCGTCACTTGACCCATCATGCCGGCGCGGCGCCTCGCCTGCCTCCCGGCGTCTGCGAGAAGCCTTCCGCAGGTCTCCCGATCTATCGGGGCGTCCGGATCGGCGCCCGGCAGGTTCCTGAACAGCCGCCGGAGATCCGTCTTGGGCACGTTTCCGCAGGACAGGAAACCGGTGAAGTCCTCCGGTGACCAGTCCCCGCCGCAGACGTCCGACTCCCTGAGGTAATCGATGAGGCCGCGCGGGGCGGGGTCTGTCCGGACCTCCGCGCCGAACTCCGGCACGGCGTCGGGATCGGAGGGCCGAAAGTCGGGGGGGCAGGCGAAGGCTGACCCGATGCCGTCGCGGACGGCCGCGAGGAAGATCCGGCACGCCCTTCCGGGCCGGCATCCTGGCCCGCGGGGCCGCCTCGCCCGCGCCGAAGCTGTTGCCGACGAAGTTGACCGAGTGCCGGACCGAGTCCGGGGGGGCGGCGTCCCCGCGGGTGAGCCGGGCGATGTAATCCCCATTTTTGACGCGCCCGGCGCGGAGGCGCCAGTCCTCCACGTTCGCCGGGCGGAAGACGTCGGGCGGGTGTGCCGCGGCCAGGAGCTCGAACATGAGGCTCCGGTTCACGACGACGCTGTCATTGCTGATGTCGGTCGCCAGCGATGGACGGCATCGCGTCCCTGACCCACCCGTCCGCGAGCCCGGCCGGGGCATCTTCGGCGAGGACGGCCCCGGCGGGGTGGAATTTGAGGGCGAGGCGCCTCAGGGCGGCCCCGGAGGGGTGGAACTTGAGGACGAGGCGCCTCAGGGCAGCCCCGGCGGGGTGGAACTTGAGGACGAGGCACCTCAGGGCGACCCCGGAGGGGTGGAACTTGAGGGCGAGGCGCCTCAGGGCGGTCCCGGAGGGGTGGAACTTGAGGGCGAGGCGCCTCAGGGCGGTCCCGGAGGGGTGGAACTTGAGGTCGAGGCGCATCAGGGCGGCCCCGGAGGGGTGGAACTTGAGGACAAGGCGCCTCAGGGCGGTCCGGGAGGGGTGGAACTTGAGGACGAGGCGCCTCAGGGCGGCCCCGGAGGGGTGGAACTTGAGGACGAGGCGGCTCAGGGCGGCCCCGGAAGCCGCCATGCGGACCT
Organism: Deltaproteobacteria bacterium; assembly: GCA_031264045.1. Classification (GTDB taxonomy): domain Bacteria; phylum Desulfobacterota; class Desulfarculia; order Adiutricales; family Adiutricaceae; genus JAIRZX01. The sequence goes on along the minus strand of JAISEQ010000030.1, from coordinate 1,856 downwards.
CGCGGGGGTCGGAGCCCCTGCTCACGACGAACTCCGGGCCCGGTACCCTCCAGCAGGAAGTCCCTCATCGCGGCCAGCTCGCGGGGGAGGAGGGGGCCGCCCCCGTCCCGGACCGGCGCGTGGCCTTCCGCGGTGAGGAGGCGGATCGCCGCCGCCCCGCGCCGGGACGCCGCCTCCCGGGGATCTTCAGGCAAGTCTGCCCACGCCAGGAATTCGAGCAGCATGCAGCCTGCCGTCAGCGTGACGTCCCGGTTCAGGAAGGCGCCCGCGGCCGTGCCGCGGGCCTCGTGCGCCCGGAGAAGCCGCAGAAGCGGCCCGAGGGGGGTCTCCTCCGCCCGCGCCAGGAGCTCAAGGCGCTCCGCCCCGGCGGCCTGAGGCGCCGCGTCGAGGAAGTCCCTGAAGAACTTCAGGTCCGCAACGGGGAACTGCGGCGAAGGCATGATCTCCATGCCCGCGGCCTGCGGCGGGGGGGCGAGCCCGGGCGGCGGAAGGGTCCCGGCGGGTCCCGTGGAATCGGGGGGCGGCAAGGGGGTTCCCCGGTCAGCCCCGGAGGCGCGCCGCAGCCGGGGGCGGGAGGGGGGAAGGACCGGCGGATCGGTTCGGCTGAAGAGCGGATACAGTGCATGACCGGTCCGCAGTCAATCCGTCCTGTAAAGTTTAGGACAGGTGAAGGCTTCCGGCGCCGGTCGTGCCTCTTCGGCGTCCGGGAGCCGCGGTTCCCGCACGGGCGACATCGTCTGGAGGAAGCCCGGAACAGTCAGGCGTGTATTAAGGGTGTATGACCCCGCGGTCAACGGGGCGAGGTCGAGACGGGACGCTGCACGAAGAGCCTGGGGACTTCCCGTCCCGGATGGGGAAGCCGAGCGTGAGGTGAGGGTAGGTGAACGATTACCGAAGATCCATATCCGTTCACAGGTTGATGACCACCCGGCCAGATCTCGGGCCACTTTCCCTGTCCGGGGACAGCCTCCTCCTGCACCCGGAACGCCATACCCAGCACTTGATCAGCAACCCGCCTGCACGGAACGCCTTTCCCTCCCCCAGTACTCTCGCCCACCCGCCTTAAACTCGCCTCCATCCCGACACGGTACTTCCCTCCCCTGTGCCCGTGAACGGATACCCGTCCAAGCCGCCTTCTCCCGGCACTCACAGAGGGGGAAGAACGGATGATCTTCAAGGCGCTTAGCCCGGATCACCCTCTGAAAGGCTGGGATCAGCCTCCGTCAGCCTTTCGGCGAGCCTCGGGCAGACTCTCCGGAAAGGCCGCCGTAAACAGGGTTCCGACAAACTCGCCGTTTCAGTTTCGGAACTGACGAAGATAACCGCCGCCGAAGTTGAGGCTACGGACATCGGTCCAAGCCATCAGGGCGAGTCCGGGCCCCCCGGCAGAACAACCGTCGTTGGACTCGGGTCGGGACCGGGGCACCTTACGCCTGAAGGAAGCCGGGCATTTCCGGAGGACGGCCTCCTCTGCCCAGAGGCTCCCGAAACGGGAAGCATCCCGGGCCGTCCCGTCCGGGCCGGGGCGGAAGCGTTCGATCCGCCCCGAAGTCCGAGGAGGCGGTCGGCCTGACGCTTCCCGGGTCTCGTTCGAGGAGCGCCCGGGGAGCGCCGCCTGGGGTGTCGTGAGAGCCCGCAGGCCCTGTCCCCTATCCTCCGAAGCCCGCATCAGCCGCTTAGGGGAGGCCTCCCCGGCGGGCCGAGCCCTCGCCGCAGGCGGTCCCGCCCAGCGGCCGGGGGGCTCGGACGGCTTAAGGGGCGGCCCGGAGCTCGGCCCCGCGCGCCGGAGGTCCGAGGGGCGGGAGCTCCGGCGCCTGGAAAGAATTGCGTTCAGGGGGGAGAGCGGTTTATAATGA
>JAISEQ010000341.1 GCA_031264045.1 Deltaproteobacteria bacterium | reverse complement strand
TACCGGCGGGACCCGGTTCCGGATCTGGTCTCCGGGACCGGGTGGAAGCGGGTCTCGGTCATCGGGGCGTTTCCGGATCGGGTCTCCGGGACCGTGGGGCCGGGGGTCGCGGTCGTCGGGTCCGGATCGGGATCGTCTGTACCGGCGGGACCCGGTTCCGGATCTGGTCTCCGGGACCGGGTGGAAGCGGGTCTCGGTCATCGTGCGGTTCCGGATCGGGTCTCCGGGACCGACGGGCAAGGAACAGGGTTCAGGGTGAAGGGACGGGTTCCGGGGGGAGGGCGTGGCACCGCGAGCGGGCAGCGGTTAATGGGGGAGGCTGAGGCGGAAGGAACGGATCGGGCGGGGTGCCGGGACCCTGGTCCGGAGGGAAGGGGAGGGGAGGGGGGGCGCGGCCCGCTCCGCAGGGCCGGGTGAGGCCTTTCCGGGAACTCCGCCCGGCGCGGTGACGGGAGGGACGGGGAGAGGGAGGGGCCCCGGATAAGGAAGGGAGAGGCCGGGAGGGCAGGTGCGGAGGACGGCGGAACCGGCGCGGAGGCAGGCCGGCGGGCGCGGTCTCATCACATGGGAGCGCCCTCATGGGCATCGTCGCCGTCCGGGGAGCTTGAGGCGCACCGCCGGACGTCGGGAATCTCGAGGTGGGCCGCAGGACGTCGGGAACGGGGAGAAGGGGCGCGGGGAGGCGGAATGGAGCCTTGTCCATGGGATTGGTGGCAGTCCGGAGCTTCCCCTGATCCCCGCAGGGGGTCGCCGGTTCCGGACTGCTGAGATCCGGAGGCTCTTCACGGTCTTCAGTCCCGACCGCCGGACTTACCGGCTGGGACGGCGGCGGACCGGTCGTCGTTCCCGTCCCGGTCCCTTCACTCCCCGGCAGGGCCGGGGGCCTCCGGCCGTCCCCGGTCCCCGGGCTCCCCGGCGGGGCCGACTGTATCCGGGCGTCCCCGGCCCCATTCACGGTGTCCGCCCTGATCCGGCCCTCAGCATCCTGTGCGCCGTGGCAGGTCCCGGGCGGACGGAAAAAAAATGTCGGCTCCGGGGGAAAGGCCCTTGACACGGGGGGGGCAATGCTTATATTTTACCTGCCTGGCAGACAGGCCTCAAGACTGCTAATCACGACCGAAGCCGAAGGATCCCCTGAAACCCAAAAGTCCAGTATCATCAAGGGTTTAGCTCCGGATTTGGGTGATTGTAGTGATCTTTTCCCACTTCTAAATCTGAAAAGGCGCCCAAAGCCCCTTTTCGTTTCCCCATAGGCCCGCGCGGCCTGGGCCTTTCCGGGCCCTCCCGGAAGGCGCCCCGTCCAGCGCGGGGCGAATCGTCAAGCTCAGAGACAAAGGAGTCATTTCATGAGCATTCGCCCACTTTCGGACCGCATCCTGGTCCAGCGCCTCGACGAGGAGACGACCACCAAGACCGGGATAATCATTCCCGACACCGCCAAGGAAAAGCCCCAGCAGGGCAAGGTCATAGCGGTCGGCAACGGCAAGCTCCTGGACAACGGCACCAGGGTCACCCCCGGCGTCAAGGCCGAGGAGAAGGTGCTCTTCGGGAAGTACTCCGGGACCGAGGTCAAGTTCGACGGCATCGAGTACCTCATCCTCCGCGAGGAGGACATCCTCGGAGTCATCGAGTAGCGTCCCGCCCCGCCTCTCCGGCACCGTCCGGCGGCGAGCCCCGCGAGGCGCCGCCCGGTCGGCCGCGGGGGCGCCGGGACCCTCCGGTCCTTCCGGGCCCTCCGGACTTTCCGGGCCTTCCGGCTCCGCCGGTCCACAAGGCCCGGGACGGCAGGCCGCGAGGTCGGCCGCCCGGACGGGCAGCCACAGTTTCCTTCCCGCGCCCCGAGGGGCGCGGAAAACGGTACATACAAGCGCCAGACGCTTACAGGAGTGCAGAGAATGAGCGCCAAGGATCTCAAGTACAGCACCAAGGCCCGCGAGGCCATCATGAGGGGGGTGGACGTCCTGGCGGACGCCGTCAAGGTCACCCTCGGCCCCAAGGGACGCAACGTCATCCTGGAGAAGAGCTTCGGGTCCCCAACCATCACCAAGGACGGCGTGACGGTCGCCAAGGAGATCGAGCTCGAGGACAAGTTCGAGAACATGGGCGCCCAGATGGTCCGCGAGGTCGCCTCCAAGACCTCCGATCTGGCGGGCGACGGCACCACCACCGCGACCGTGCTGGCCCAGGCCATATACCGCGAGGGCCAGAAGCTCGTGGCGGCCGGCGTGAACCCCATGAGCCTCAAGCGCGGCATCGACCAGGCCGTGGAGGCCGCGACCGAGGAGCTCAAGAGGCAGTCCAAGGCCACCAAGAACCAGACCGAGATAGCCCAGGTCGGCACCATCTCCGCCAACAACGACTACGCCATCGGCAAGATCATCGCCGAGGCGATGGACCAGGTCGGCAAGGAGGGCGTCATCACGGTCGAGGAGGCCAAGAGCATGGAGACCACGCTGGACGTGGTCGAGGGCATGCAGTTCGACCGCGGCTACATCTCGCCGTACTTCGTGACCGACTCCGAGAAGATGGCCGTTCACCTGGAGGAGGCCTTCGTCCTCCTGGTTGAGAAGAAGATTTCCGGAATGAAGGATCTCCTCCCCATCCTGGAGGAGGTCGCCAAGAGCGGCAAGCCGCTCCTCATCATCGCCGAGGACGTGGACGGGGAGGCCCTGGCCACCCTGGTCGTCAACCGCATCCGCGGGACCCTCCACACCTGCGCCACCAAGGCCCCGGGCTTCGGCGACCGCAGGAAGGCCATGCTTGAGGACATCGCGGTCCTGACCGGCGGCCGCGTGA
>JAISEQ010000333.1 GCA_031264045.1 Deltaproteobacteria bacterium | reverse complement strand
GAGTTGACTATCTGGCTCTCCTGGCGCTCCCGGAGGCTCTCGACGGCGAGCGAGAGCTGCTCGGCGGTCTGGTCGTAGGGGGAGGAGTAGACGTCGGAGACCTTGGTGTCGACGTTCAGGATGGTGGCGATGGAGTTCAGGACGTACTCCCTGGGCTTCGTCCGGTACTCCACGTAGCCCTGGGGGATCTCGGCCCGTCCGGGGTCCTGGCTGCACAGGACGTCCAGGGGGGTATCGCCCTCGGCGACGGCGTTCACGCGGTAGATTCCCGCGGCGAGACCCTTGAACTCCAGAAGCCTAGTGAGCCATCTGGGCGTCAGCGCCGCGAACTGCGGCCTCGTCTTCGTGACGTCTGCCAGCTGGTATGCTGCGAGCGGACCCAGGGCATTCGGGTTTTTCTGTGACATGGTTCCTCTTCGTTAGATCCGGCGGCGCCTCTCCGGGCGTCCGTGCCGGCATGCCGGCCCCTGGGCTTCAGGCCCTCGGGGCCAGGCGGAATGCGCTCGGGCCTGCGGGACGCCGCGCGCGCGTGGCTGGATGCCCCTCGTCTCCGGGAGATCCGGTGGCCTGACGGCCTCACGGGAGGAGTGCGGGGCAGTTGGGTTCCGGGAGTTTCCCGGGAGGCGGGCGCCGAATCGCCCGCCCCGGGACCGCCGGCGAAAGGACCGGACTGTCCGGGTCCCCGGCGGGTCCTGCCGGGGACCCGTAGGGGAAGCGACCGGAAAAGGAGCGGGACGGCCGATGCCGGGGGAGGCGCGGGCGGCCCTCTGGGGCGAGGTCTGCGGGGGACCGGGCTGCGCGGAGCGGCCGGCGGGGACTCGGCTGCTGGAACGGGAACGCCTTGTTCCGCGATGTCTGGTGTTCGGGGCCAAATGTTCCGCGGGGCGCCGCCCGCGGAAAACGCGCCTCCTTCGGGGACACAGCGGCGTCCACCGGATCCCCGGCGGTCCGGCATGTCCTGCAGGCTCTAACGCGGGGAAACGTCTGCCGTTCCGCAGGGAGACAGGCGTCCGCAAGTTAAATCTTTAACGGAAGACTGTTGTCCAGATAATTTATTACCTCGCGATCGGACAGACTGTAAAAAAATTATAACCGGTCAGGCTTTATAAACTTTATAACCGGACAGACTGTAAAAACATTTCCGGGAACCGGCCGGGGAGACGTAACGGCAGCGCCGCCCGCCGTCCCGTCCCAGGATGCGCTGTTCCCCGGCCAGCGTCCCTCCCCGGACCGGGGCCGGGCCGCCTCGGCGAACGGCGAGGATCCCGTCTCAATACGCGTCAAGATCCGGGTCGACCTCGCGGGCCCAGGCGTTCACCCCGTCCTTGAGGTTGAACATCGGACCGCCGTAGCCCGCCTCCCTCAGCGCCCTTATGGCGTACAGGCTCCTCTGGCCAATCTTGCAGATGAAGACCAGATCGGCCGACGGGTCGAACTCGTCCATCCGGCGCACCAGCTGGCCGAAGGGCACCGGCACCGCGCCGCCGAACCTGAACAGGCTCCGCTCGTGGGGCTCGCGGATGTCTATCACCTGGACCCGGTCGCCCGCGTCCAGCCTGGACTTCAGCTCCCCGGCGGTGACGGACGGCACCTCCTCCCCGCGGTCGTCCCCGAGCCCGCAGAACTGCTCGTAGTCCACGAGCTCCGTTATGGTCGGACTCTTCCCGCACACCGGGCAGTCGGGGTTCTTGTCGAGCTTCACGTCCACGGTCCGCATGAGCCAGGCGTCCACGATGTGGAGCCTGCCTATGAGCGGCCTTCCGCCGCCCACTATGAGCTTTATGACCTCTGCCGCCTGTATGGTGCCGAGTATCCCCGGAAGCACCCCCATGACGCCGCCCTCGCCGCAGGAGGGCACAAGCCCCGGGGGCGGGGGGCTCGGGTACAGGCAGCGGTAGCAGGGACCTCGCTCGGCGTCGAAGACCGTGGCCTGGCCCTCGAACTGGAAGATGGAGGCGTAGACGTCGGGCTTCTTCAGGAAGACGCAGGCGTCCCCCACCAGGTAGCGGGAGGGGTAGTTGTCGGTGCCGTCGGCAACCACGTCGTAGTCGCCTATCACGGCCAGCGCGTTCCTGCTCGTGAGCCTCATGTTGTAGGTGTTGACTGTGATGCCGGGGTTCAGGGCCTTCAGGCGGTCCGCGGCCGCCGCCGTCTTGGGCCGGTCCAAATCCCTGGTCCCGAATATCACCTGGCGCTGCAGGTTCGAGGCCTCCACCAGGTCGCAGTCCACGAGCCCCAGCGTGCCCACCCCCGCCGCCGCCAGGTACAGGGCGAGGGGAGCCCCGAGCCCTCCGGTCCCCACGATGAGGACGCGGGAGGCCTTGAGCCTCTTCTGCCCCTCCACGCCCACCTCGGGCAGGAGCAGGTGGCGGCTGTAGCGGACGAGCTCCTCGCGGGTGAGATCCGCGAGCCTCCCGTCGGGGATGATGCCCGTCATCGTCCGAAGGCCCCCCCGGCAATCGCCGGGACCACCATGACCGACGCGCCGTCCGCGACGGGTGTGTCCAGGCCGCCCGTCCCCCTGACGTTCTCCTCCCCCACAAACACGTTTATGAAGCCCCGGAGCGCGCCCCGCTCGTCGAAGAGGTGCGGCCTTATGTCCGGGTAGAGGGAGACCAGGGACTCAAGGAGAGCGCCGACCGTGGCGCCCTCCAGCGAAATCTCGGCCTTGCGGTCCGTGAAGCCCCTCAGGGCCGTGGGCACGAGAAGGTTGGCAGGCATGCGGGAATCCTCCTTGGAATTAGTCCCGGCCCGGAGCGTCCCGGCGGCGGCCGGGCCTGCGGGGGCCGGGGACGCGCGGGCACGGGAGGCCCGCGCGGGAAAGCTGGCCGCGGCGGTCAGGCGGGGCCCGGAGCCGCCCGCCCCTCGGCGGGCGAGGGGCCGGGGGGGACTTCCACCTCAGGGCCGGCCGGGCGTCTCCGGCTCCGGCCGCGCTATCCTCTCCGGCGCGAAGGATCCCCGGTCGTCCTCCAGCCGCCAGCTGGTGAGATCACCGGAGACGCCCTCCCCCACGGAGACGATCAGGTACGAGTAGAACGGCAGGGCGCGGGAAAGATCGTAGCCGGACGGCACCGCCGGATGATCCGGATGGGAATGGTATATGCCCAGGACCTCCAGCCCCGACGCCAGGGCCTCCCTTTCGGCGCGCAGGAAATCGGCCGGCTCTATCACGAAGCGCCTGCGCCTGGCCTCACCCTCCCGCGTGTTGTCGAGCGCCACGGCCCCGGAGATCCTCCTCAGCCCGCCGTCCGGGCCCGCGAGCTCGCCCAGGACCAGCCCGCAGCACTCGTAGGGGTAGGCCATCTCGGCCTCCCTGCGGATGAGCGCGTCTACGGACGCCGAAAGCTCTATCATCCGAAGAGCCCGTCCGAGACGTAGCGGGCGCCGGTGTCGCCCAGGACCGTCACTATGACGGAACCCCGGGGGAGCGCCGCCGAGAGCTTCAGGGCGGCGGCGGCGTTGGCCCCGGAGCTTATGCCGCAGAGAATCCCGCAGGACCGGGCCAGCCGGCGGGCAACGGCGCAGGCCTCCTCCGTGGAAACCTGGATCTCGGAGTCGATGAGCGATCCGTCGTAGATGCCTGGGCGGATGGTGGAGGCCATGTGCTTGGTGCCCTCTATCCCGTGGAGCGGGGAGTCCGGCTGCACGGCCACGCACTTGATCCTCCCGTCGGCCTCCTTGAGCCTGCGGGACGTCCCCATGAAGGTCCCGGAGGTGCCCATCCCGCACACGAAGTGCGTGACGGTCCCGGAGGTCTGCTCCAGGATCTCGGCCGCGGTGGTCTCGTAGTGGGTGCGGGGGTTCACGGGATTGTTGTACTGGTCCGGGTAGAAGTAGCGGCCGGGATCCGCCTCGTAGGCAGCCCTGGCTGCGGTGTAGGCCCCGTCGGAGCTCTCCAGCGGGTCGGTCTCGACTATCTCGGCCCCGTAGGCGCGGATGAGGGCCTTCCGCTCGCCGCTGGCGCTGGCCGGGACGTAGAGGACCGCCCGGTGGCCCAGGGCGGCGCAGATCATGGAGTAGGCTATGCCCGTGTTGCCGCTCGTGGCGTCTATGAGGGTCTTCCCGGGGACGAGGAGCCCCCTCGCCGCGCCGTCCAGGATCATCGCCCGGGCCGCACGGTCCTTGACGGACCCGGAGGGGTTCGCGAGCTCGGCCTTGGCGAGGATCCTTACCGGCCTGGCGCCGGTCAGCCCCTCCAGGGACAGGAGCGGGGTGCCGCCTATGAGATCCAGCACGTCCATGGTCAGCTGGCCCCCCGCCATTCCGGGAACCGGCGGGGACAGGGGGCCCCGGCGCACGGAGAGGCCGGTGCCCGGAACCCGTGCGCGGGGCCGCCGGAACGGCGCGGGGCGGCGGAGGTCCGGGCTGCCGGCGTCTGGTCGTGCTGGAGTGTCAAGTCTGGGTTCCGTAAGCGGCGGGGCGCGGGGTGCGCGGCCCGGCCGACGGGTGGGGCGCCGTCCGGCGGCCCGGTCTCCAGGCGCGGCGGCGGGCCGGCGGGAGTTCCCGTGGACGGTGCGGGGAGGGAAACGCGGGAGGGCGAAGGGCGCCGTGCCGCAGGTCCGCGGCGGCGCGAGCCTGCGGAGGCGGGTGAACACGACGCTCCTGGAGCTTTGAAGTTTCTAGATAACACAAAAAACCTTTGGAAAAAAGGGACCGGATCTGTGCCCAGTACTGGCCGCTGGTGAAAAATGTCAAATAATCCCGCATACTTGGGCATCCGCGAGGGCTCAGGCACGTCGAGATGGCGGAAAGGTTAATTAATAAGATCGACTTGATACGGATGCCCGAAATTTGATTCCACTGTAAAAACCTCGCCCCTCCCGGGGCTGGCCGACTGCACATCGAGAGGAAGGTGCCTCACAGACCCCCTGAGACACGCTCGACAAGAGTGTATAAGTCAATTAGGGCG
>JAISEQ010000324.1 GCA_031264045.1 Deltaproteobacteria bacterium | reverse complement strand
TCTTCACCGGGCCCAGTTTCGGGAGCTTCAGCTTCCCGTTTTCCAGGAGCTGTATATTCTTCCCGATCAGGTTGGTGGTGTAGCTGGGCCTGTCCCTGTCCCTGTGCTTGCTCTTGTATTTCGGGAACCCGAAATGGCCGGGATTCCTGAAGAAGTCCCGGAAAGCCTTCTCCTGGTTCAGCTGGACGTTGCACAGGGCCATGCTGTCGATTTCTTTACAGCCAGGGCCACCGATTCTTGTACTGTGCCGGGGTGATCTGTACCGAATCATGGGTTATCAGATACCAGATCTTCCTGTCAGTCAGCATCCGGTTCCAGACGAAGCGGCAACAGCCGAAAGTCCCGTTCATCAGGACATCCTGCTCCCCGTTCGGATATATCCGGAACACGAACGCCTTGTTCATCGCTTTCCCTGGTTTTAGAGGTATTTTCTTATGATATCAATCGGCGCACCGCCGACCTAATTTATATCATATCACTATTATCCAAGAACGTCGATTCCTCTCGCCGCCTGCGCCCCGCCGCCGTGAGATCCGGGGAAGGAGGGCGCGATTCCTCCCCGGAGCAAGCTCCGGGGGATTCCTCGCCTAAGATAGTTGAAGACTTGTAAGAATTCTTCGAAATGTCCGACCGGCAGAAGAAAATGAGATGAAACTCCAGGCGTTCAGGGAAAGTTCCGGTCCGGTGAAGACTGGTCCCCTGACTCTGAGGAGAACGGAGCGGCAGGGGAACAGGACGCCAACCCGCAGTAAATTATGCTCGGAAACCAGAATCCCGAGCGGATATGACCGGTCTTCTTCAAAAGATAAATCGTTATAAATCCATGCCGACAATTCTAAACAGGCCGCACTGGCAGGCAGAAACGCAGGCATAACTGCAACGCAATATACTTATATGCCCTACAGGCGATGCTTCGGCGTGACCTGCGAAAAGGCATAAATTTTAAAACAATTCTATGTGTTTCGATTATCGCTAATCCAAAAACAGGCTTTCGGAAGGTATCCAACCCTTAGCGACAGCATCTGCTTTTTCAAGCCACCTCTCTATTCTTTTTGCAGGCATTACGCTCTCTCCCCAATATTCCACGAACAGAGCATCATCCATTGTTTGCGCCGCTGTCCTCATTTCATTTTGAATCAGTTTGAGAGCGCGCTCAATATAGAGACCTCCTTCATCATCATTTTTCGGATTCGCCACGCTCCCGGCAGAGAACAAGTCACGTGCCTGATGACAGAGCACTCCATGATAAGTTAATACAAACAAAACCACATCATCATATTTATCGCGGGATCCTGAAGGTTTGACGATGCCGGGGCACAGCAAAGCTGCTTCTGCTCTCAATTTAGTCTTTTCAGTAGTTTTGAGTTTAGTATACAGCCTAACTTTAACAGGCAAGGTATGCTCGTCAGTAACCTTGTCTTCGATCCACCATAATCGGCCGTCGGGATGAATTTTCCTCGCATACTTACGGATATGACTCATTTTTTCATGCATAGGCAATTTTCGAAAATCATTATACCTTATCCCAAACACTTTAAAGAGTGAATCTTTGGCTGAAGCACGATCAACAGGAATCTCGACTTCAAAACGCGGAACATGAGAAGTTCGAACGTGTATCACACTGCTTTCGTAATCTGCAAAACGAACTTCCGGAATGCCGCCCATCTTCCCAAAAATAATATAGATGTGCTTGACGCTTTCGATACGCTGTGTTTCCAGTACGCTGTTAGCTACGCTTCGCCAAGTGTCGATCAGAGTAAATTTAACCTCAACACCGAATTCGCCTATCGCGATATCAGGAAAAGCTTGAGGGTGAGGCTCGAAATCAATTTTAGCAGTCATTAGATTTTGAGTATGTTCATCCAGTACCTCACGCACTCGATTTTCAAACTGCTGAGATGACTTGAAGACAGCCGAACGTGCTTCGGCGGTTAGTTGCCCACAACAGTTCATTAATATATCTTGAAATTTCAAGATGTCCATGATCATTTGCCAGGTTGTATTTTCAGCACCGCTTGGGCGACATGCCAGGCCAGGACAGGAGGAACCGCGTTTCCGATTTGGCGTTCGGTTTCTCTTAATTTGCAAGGAAATATGAACGTGTCCGGGAATGACTGTATTCGTGCGGCTTCCCGCATTGATATTCTGCGCGGCAGTGAATAATGAAAGTGGATATTGCCGTGACATTCGGCGCGAATGGTATAACCGGGGCGATCGGCTAAAAGTTTTCTGTTGCCCTGCTCGCCGCTGACATTTGCCAGACTCCAGATATGGGAGAAGCGATCGTCGCGTCGGCGCGTTTCGAGATCACCTATAGCTTCTCTGGCGGTAACGGGCTCGTTCAGCACCGGAGGCGGCGGGGAGAACGCCGGGAGTCCCTTTTGCGTTCCCACTATAAAGACCCTGTCGCGCGTCTGCGGTACTCCATAGTCTGCGGCATTATAGCGATGATAGTTAATTTCATATCCCAATGAATTGAAATCATTCAGAATTTTATCCAAAAACAAAGAATTGTGCTTTAGAAGCAAGCCTCCGACGTTTTCCGCAACAAAAACTTTCGGCCTGACCGTTTCCACCGTCTTGATGATGTAGGTATATAAATTGCTTCTCTTTCCGTTGATTCCGAGCATTTTGCCGTTAATTGATATGTCCTGACAAGGGAACCCGCCAATGACGACGTCGGCAGCCGAAGGGAGCTGGTGAAGCACATTGCCGATGTCGTCGTTGATAATATGATCGCCGATGTTCAGCCTGTAAGTCTGACAGGCCGAAGAATTTATCTCGTTGGACCAGATTATTTCCAAACCCGTTTCAGGATAATCAGTGCCGAGAAAATTAAAACCGCCGGTAAAACCCAGATCCATTCCACCGCATCCCGAAAAAAGGGAAACTACTGTTTTGAAGCCGTATGCGACTCGGGTATCGGGAGAACTCTGAAACAGAGGACTCTCTTCCCGGTTATCTATAAACCAGTTCCTCCCGATTTTCCGCGCCGTTTTGAAATCGCCGCGCACGGCCATTCTCCGCAGGGTGTCGGCTGCGGTTTCATGTTCTGCGGCATATTTACCCAGCGGTATGAGCAATGGACTTCTCCTTCATTCATCAATATCTATACAATATTTCGGAAGCGCAGTCAACCGCTCTCTAAAATCATGACAGATAGCTCTTTTTGATTTTCAATAAAGTTCATATAGATTAAATTACACGATTAAGTTCATCAAATAAATATACATTAATCTTATCATTTCTCTACTTATTTATATAACACATATAATCGTTTCGCAACCTTTCGCGGGACACCCCGGCCGGGAGAGCCCGTGGCGCGGACGCGGTCCGCCGCGCGGGCCGAAACTTGCGGGGCCGCACTCCGGAAACGTTCACGAGGCCTCCCGCGCCGCCCGGCTTGCCGGAGGCATCCGCGACGGCTTTCCGCAGACGCGGGGAAACGGCGGCCGGGACCGGAGAGGAAAGCCCGCGCTTCGCGGCCGACGGCTGCGGCGCCCGCCTCCCGGCCGTTCGCGGATCTGGCTCCCCGCGGGACCTTCCGCCCGCCGTCCTCCCCCGCCGCGCCGCCCCGGGGCTCCGGACGGCATCCGGGCGTCATGCCCTTCCGCGCATGCCGTTCAGGAGCTGCAGCGCGAGCGACCGGGCCCTCAGGTCCTCCTCCAGCGCGTCCTCCAGCCTCAGGAGCTTCGCGGCTCCCAGGCGGTGGAGGCATTCCCCCATCAGCCTCGGTATGCCCATGAATCCTATCTCCCCCCGGAGGAAGGCTTGGACGGCCACCTCGCCCGCCGCGTTCAGCACCGCGGGGGCGCCTCCTCCGGACCGGCCCGCCTCCTCGGCGAGCCTCAGGCAGGGGAAGCTCCTGCGGTCCGGCTCCGCGAAGGTGAGAGCCCCGTCGAAGGCGAGGGGTGCGTAGCCGGGAAGCTTCGCGCCCCCCCCGCCCAGGAGCGGCCAGCGCTCCGGGAAGCCCAGGGCGTAGGAGATGGGGGCCCTCATGTCCGCGGGGCCCATCACCGCAGTCACCTGCCCGTCCGCGTGCTCGACCATGGAGTGGATTACGCTCTGCGGATGCACGACCACCCTGATCCGGTCCCAGGGCATCTGGAACAGGTGGTGGGCCTCGATTACCTCGAGGCCCTTGTTCAGGAGGGTCGCGGAATCCACCGTGATCTTGGGGCCCATGCTCCAGCTGGGATGCGCCAGGGCCTCCGCTGAGGTGACCCGCTCCAGCTCGTCCGCGCCCCTTCCGAAGAAGGGGCCTCCGGAACAGGTGAGTATCAGCCGCTCCGCGCCCTTCGCGTCCAGCGTCCCGCCCAGGGCCTGGAAGACGGCCGAGTGCTCCGAATCCACCGGCACCACGAGCCTTCCCATGCGGGGCATGATGAAGTCCCCGGCCAGGACCATGCTCTCCTTGTTGGCGAGCGCCACGCGCCTCCCGGCCTTCAGGGCCGCCCAGGTGGGCTTGAGCCCCGCGGCTCCCGACACGGCGGACAGCACCACGGTGCCCTCGGGGCCGGCGGCGGCGACGGTCTCCAGCCCGCCGGGGCCTATGGAGATCTCGGGGCAGCTTCCCCTGCCGCTCTCCCTCAGGAGCTCCAGAAGCCTGGATCTTTCGGACTCGCCGCGGACGGAGACTATCTCCGGCCTGAACTCCTCGACCAGGGCCTTCAGCTTCTCCACGTTGCGCCCGGCCGCCATGGCCACCACGCGCACGCGGTCCGGGTAGCACCTCGCGAGGGAAACGGCCGAATCGCCTATGGAACCGGTAATCCCCAGGACGGAGAGCGGGACCGGCTTCCCGGGACCCTCCGACGGGTCCCTGCCGGCGCCTTCCCTCGGCCTCGGCTTCGGCCTGCCCGTACGTGCCTTCAACGCCATAAACCCCTCCGTATGCGGACGCCCCGCGCCCCGGACGCCGGACGGCACGGCCGCAGGGGCCGCCCGCGGGAGCTGCCGGGACCGTTCCGGACCGGGAGAGCGCCCCTCCGCGCGCACCCGGTCCGGGCATGGGGACCTCCGGGCTTGCGGCCGGGGGCCTGAACTGCCGGCCCGGACGCGGCCGGGCTCCCGGCCGGCGGGCGCCTCAGAGCGGAAGGCGCATGAAGAAATAGAAATAGAAGGCCGGGAGGTTGAAGAGAAGCGAGTCCAGACGGTCCCAGAAGCCGCCGTGGCCCAGGAGAATCCTGGAGGTGTCCTTCACGCCGAGGGCCCTCTTTATCGCGGACTCGAAGAGGTCGCCCACGACCCCCCACAGGGCGAGCCCCAGCCCCAGCACTATAAGCTCCGAGGTCCCGAAGGCCGAGGGCAGGTAGAGCTTCGAGACCAGGGCTCCCGCTACCGCGAGCGCGCAGCCGCCGGCCACCCCCGAGATCGTCTTGCCCGGGCTGATTTTGGGATAGAGCTTGGGGCCCTTGAGCCTGGTCCCCGCGTAGATGGCCCCCGTGTCCGCGAGGGCCGTTACCAGTATTACGAAGAAGAGCAGCCGCGATCCCCCGTCCAGCGTCTTTATCAGGAAGACGAAGGACAGGAAGAAGGAGATGTACAGGTGCCCCAGGGCGTAGCGCGAGAGGAGGTTCACGCTGACGGCGTGGGTGCCCTCCGGGAGCACCTTCATGAGATATGCCCCGCCCAGGACGAGCGAGAGCGCGAGCCCGGCCGTCTGGCCCTCCGGCCCCACGAGGCATGCCCCGATGGCGGTCGCCGCCCAGCCCATAAGCCCCAGGAGGGCGAGCCCCCTGTAGCGCGGTCCGAAGAGGTTGGTGGCGAACTCCCACCAGGCCGCGCCTCCGGCGAGAAGCCCCACCGCGAGGATCCAGAGCTTGTTCTCGACCAGGACGGCCGCCACCGTGGGCGCGGCGAGCGCCAGGCCCACGAGCCAGCGTCCGAGCTCGCCCCTCCTGATGCTTTCGGGCAGTTCCATGAAAAATCCTTCCCGCCCGAACGGCTCAGGCGCCACCGCGCGGCCCGCCCGGGCCTGCGCCTTCCGTACCGTCCGGACCCGATCCTCCGGCTCCGGATGCCGGACCGGCCCGGGCCCCCCCTAAGCCCCGTCCCGGCCCGCGCCCCCGGCTCCGCCGGGGAAGTCCGGGTCAGCCCCGCAGGGGCCGTCCCCGGACCCGCCGTCCGCGCCCCCGCCCTGCCTGACGAGCCTGGTGGCCCAGGAGTATGCCTTCCTGTCCCCGAGAAACGCGAAGCCGCGGGAGAGGTAGAGATCGGGGCCGACGGAGGAGAGCGCCTCCTGGCCCCAGAACTGCCCGCTCTGGGAGTGCCAGGGCATGAGGATGCTCTCCTGGACCACTACGAAGAGCCCGAAGATCGGCTCCGGGCCGCCGACGTGGCTCTTCCACTCGGTGTACGAGACGCCCTCCCTGAACGGCGTCACGGTGTAGCGGGACACGAAGTCCCTCCGGTCCTGGCCGGAGACGTTCAGGCGGATGTCTATGGTCCAGAAGTCCGGGGCATGCTCGACCAGAAGCTCGCCCGTCTGGAGGTGCGGCTTCTCGCGGTCGTCGTAGTACACGCCGTCCGCCTGCCAGAGCCCCGGCATTAAGAGGTAGGTGTGCGGCCTCCCCTTCGGTTCGTCCCGTCCCGTCATCGTCGTGGGCCTTTCCGCGCGGGGGGCCGCGCCATCAGGCGATGCGCTTCAGCGTCCGCGTGAGCCTGAGCTTCGCCTCCCTCAGCCGCGAGGGGGCGATGTCGTAGTCCTTCACCGCCTTCAAGAGCCCCTCCCGCGCCTCCTCTATCGCCGCGCGGCCCCGGCACACGAGCACGAGATCGTGGCCCGCCGACACGGCGTCCGCGGCGGCCCGGCCGAGCGGGAAGGTCCCGGACAGGGCGCCCATCTCCAGATCGTCCGTGAGCGCGAGGCCCTTGAAGCCCACGTCGCGCTTCAGGAGATCCACCACCCTGGGCGAGATGGTGCCGGGCAGTCCCGGGTCCACCGCCCTGAAGAGGGCGTGGGTGGTCATGACCGCGGGCACGCCCCTCGCGACGAGGGTCCGGAAGGGCTTCAGATCCCTGTCCCACACGTCCTGGATGTTGGCGTCGACCACGGGGAGCGCGGAATGGGGGTCGGCCGAGGCCTGGCCCAGGCCGGGGAAGTGCTTGGCGCAGGTCAGGAGTCCCGCCCTCCTCTGCCCGGCGAAGAAGGCCGCGGCGCAGAGGGCCACCTCCTCCGGATCGCGGGAGAAGCTCCGTGAGCCTATGTACGCCCCCTCCGATCCCACGTCCAGGACCGGGGCCAGGTTGAAGTTGAACCCCAGATCCCTCAGCGCTCTCCCCGCCCCGAAGGAGAGCTCCTCCAGAGCGTCCGGGCCCTTCTCCCGCGCCAGCCCCGCCATCTCCGAGGCGGCGGGGAGGCGGGTCTCCTCGAGGGGAATCCGCAGGACCGTGCCGCCCTCCTGGTCCACGGCCATGAGGGGCGGCCGCTTCAGGGCCCTCGCGGCCCCCTCCGAAATCCGGGAGAGGAGCGCCTTCAGGGAATCGGGGCTTCCGGGGTAGTTGCGGGAGAAGATGACGAAGCCCGCAGGGCGGTACTCCTCCGCGAGCGACACGGCCTCGGCCGCGTCGTCCCCCTCGAAGCCTATCATGAGAAGGCGTCCGGCCTCCTCCAGCGGCTCTTTGCGCGGCGTGCCCGCCGCCGGTCCCGGCATTGCGACCTCCTCCGAAGCGATGGCGGCCATCGGCCAACCGTTTAATTATATCACTCCCGCGCCTGGATTCAAAGGACCGCGGGAAAAGGGGAAGAGGGGAAGACGGGAAGAGGCGGAGGAACCGGCGAGCGGAACGGCCGGGGAAGCAGCTGCGGCCCGCCGCCGGTTCCCGCGCCCCGCCGCCCGCGTCGCCCGTCCCGCCTTCCGGCTTCGGCCGCCCGCCGGAACCACCCGCCGCAAAACCGCGCGGGAAGGCCCGAGCGGTCCGGCCGCGCCGCGTAAATGTCACCGGTTCCGGCGACGCGGATTCCTGCCGGGAGCCCCGGACGGGCCCCGCCTTCCCGGGGCGCCTCCGGATCCCGCAGCCTGGATCCGCCCGCGGCCCGCCCCGGGGCCGGGACGGAGGGCGCTTGTCACGATCCTTCCAGGTAGCCGCAGGCCCCGCACCTCCCGCACATGAGCCCGTCCGGGCAGGGGGGGCTCTGTCCGCCCTTCCCCGCCAGGGCCCCCTCCCCCGCGAGATATCCGTGCCCGGCGGGCGCCGCTATCACCCGCCACGGCCTCGGCGCGTCCGGGGCGAGCGGCCTGAAAAGCCAGGAGGAACGGTCGACGCCCGCCATCGCCAGCGAGTCGGAAGGCTTACCCCGTGTCTCGAGGAGCGCCCGGACCAGGCGGTACGCCTCGGGGCCGCCGCGGGACAGGACACCCTGGACGACGGTGGCGGCTGCCGGCTCCACGTCCAGCCCCACGCCCGCCGCGCGGAAGCTCTCCCTCAGTATCCCGGCCCGCCGTCGGATTTCGGGCGCCCCCAGAAGCGGCTCCCCCTCGAAGGGGGTATGCGGCTTGGGAACGAAGCAGGCGAAGGAGGCGGAGACGGAGGTGCCCGCCCTCCTGCCCCCCACGGCGTCCCTGACCCGCGAGGAGAGCGCGGCGGCCGCCCTCAGATCCGAATCCGTCTCGCCGGGAAGGCCGAACATGAAATACAGCTTGAGCGTCCTGAGCCCCGCCGCCCGCAGCACCCGCGCGCCCTCCATGATCCGGTCCTCGGAGAGGTTCTTGTTCATGCGGGCTCGCAGCTCCTCCGTGCCCCCCTCCGGCGCCACCGCCGCGCCCTTCAGGCCCGCCGCGCCCAGGAGCCCGGCGGCCCTCTCCGTCAGCGCGGACAGCCTCAGGGACGAGAAGGACACCCGCCTCCCGGCGGCCGAGGCCCGCTCGACTATCTCCTCGAACTGCGGGTGGTCGGCCGCGGCCGGGCTCACCAGGCCGACGGGGGCGTCCGCCGGGAAGGGGTCCTCCCCCGACCAGGGGTTCGGGGCCGACATGGCCTCCGCCACCGCGTCCGCGTCCCAGGGGCGGTGGGGCCGGTAGAGCTGGCCCGCCAGGCAGAACCTGCATCCCCACGGGCATCCCCGGCTCATCTCGACCAGCCTCATGCCCGAAAATTCCGCGCCGGGGGCGCAGACGGTCGATCTGGGCGGGCCTGATCCCTCCGGAAAGGGCCAGGTGAGCCGCGGGGGGGCCGAGGGCGCGAAGGCCGCGAGCTCCCGCCGGAGCCCCTCCGCGTCCGGCGGTTCCAGAAGCCCGCGGGGCATCAGCCCGGGCGCCAGCGCGCCGGGCACACCCGAGGCGAGCGCCCTCGTCCGCTCGAGGGCGGGCATGTCCCTGAAGCCCTTCTCGGAACAGAGATCGATAACCTTCTCCCAGACGATCTCCCCCTCGCCGGGCAGGACGAGATCGACGAAGGGGAACAGGGCCCACGGGTTCGACCAGACCCCGACCCCCCCCACGCAGACGAGCGGCCTCGCGGGCGATCCGCGCTCCTCGCGGGCGGATCTCTCGGGGTCCATGCCCCCCGCCCGCAGGATGTGGGGAAAGAGCCAGTAGTCGTTCTCCCAGGAGAGGGAGCCGGCCACGAGATCGAAGGAACCCAGCTCCCTTCCGGTCTCGAGGGATCTGATCCGACCGGCCGCCGCGCCGCCCGGCGGGAGGAACACCCGCTCCGCCAGGGCGTCGGGGCGCGAGTTCGCCAGCGCGTAGCACCAGAGGAAGCCCAGGGACGACATGCCCACCCGGTACTGGCCGGGCCAGACCATCGCGACCGAGACCCGTCCGCCCGGATCCTTCCTCGCGGCGCCCCTCTCGTCCCCGCCGGACATGCCGGAGCTTCCTTCCGGCCCGGGGGACGCGCGGCCGCCCCGACCCGCGCCGCCGCGTCCTCCGCGGCCGTGCGGCTTCACGGGACCGCCCCCGCCGGGGGATCCCCGGGCGCCCCGGGCCGCCCGGGTCCCGGACCCGCGCTCCGGAGAGCCGGCCCGGCGGCGGCCGGCGGACGGGAAACGGCGGGAGCGCCGGAAGGGACGGGAGAAGCGGGACAGAGGGGAGGGGCGGGAGCCGCGGCGTCTCCGGAAATTCCGGGAGCCCGGGACGGGACGGAGCGGACGTGCGGGGCGGGCGCCGCCGGAGGCCGGGCCGGGCCGCCGGTTCCGGAAAGACGCGGGAACGCGGTTTCCGCGGGAAATTTCCCCCCCCGCCGGGTGCGGTCCGGAAAGCGCTCGCGGTCAAAAAAATCCATCTGATCCCTCCGCCTGAAAAGAGGTGTTAAAAAGGCGGGGGACCAGATGGACTTTTGTTTTTGCGGATGCCGCCGCAAAACTCGGATCGGGGCCGGGACCCTGGGCGTCAGCTGGCCTTGTTCCGGAAAAAGGATGGCGTCTCGTAGAATTTCGAGTCCTGGTTCACCGGGTCCACCCCGGCGTTGGCCTCGTACTTGCGGCTGCCGGGCTGGACGGCCGGTCCGGTCTGGAAGACGGGCTGGCGGCGGGGCCGGCCCTGGGGGAGGACCGCCGTGGAGGGGTCGCGGGGGGGAACCGGGCGGCCCGGACCCTGCTGCACGCCGAAGGGGTTGTCCTGCGGGGTCCGGGGCCCGGAGGGGACGGGGCGGACCTGAATCTGGCGGACCGCGTAGCCGCGGACGGGAGGCTCGGCCTCGGGGCGAACCGCCGGCTCGCCCTCGTCCGCCAGGGTGTCCAGGTTCACCACCTCCTCGGGGAGCTCGGGCTCCGGCGCCGCCCAGGCGTCGTCGTTGAAGAGGCCGGTGGCGATGATGGTCACGCGGATGGCGCCGGTGTCGTCCAGGGCCGGATCCTTCGCCCAGCCCCCGAACACCTCGCCTTCGGGATCTATCTCCTTCGCCGCGTCGGTCATGATGTCCGTGTACTCGTCCAGCGCGAAGGTCGTGTCGGTCACGATGTTCACGATGAGCATCTTCGCGCCCTTGATGGAGTGGTCCGTCATGAGGGGGCAGGTCAGGGCGTTCTGGAGGGCCTTCTTCGCCCGGCTGTCCCCGGAAGCTTCCCCGAAGCCCATGAGGGCCGGGCCGCGGCAGGAGAGCACGGTCTCCACGTCGGCGAAGTCCAGGTTTATCTCCCCTTCCATCGTCAGGAGCTCGATGATGCCCGAGACCGCGTTCTGCAGGACCTCGTTGGCGGCGGCCATGGCGTCGGACAGGGTGGTGCCCTTGGGAAGCTGCGTCTCCACCTTGGAGTTGGCGACCGTGATTATGCTGTTGCTGCTGGAGGTCAGCTCCGCCACCACCCGATCGGAAATCTTGTGACGGCTCGTCTCCCAGGAGAACGGCGTGGTCACTACGGAGACGATGAGCGGCGCCTCCTCGAGGGCGCTCATCGCCTGGACCACCACGGGGGCGCCGCCGCTCCCCGTCCCGCCGCCCATGCCGGCGGCGACGAAGAGGAGCTCGGTCCCCGCGAGCTCCCTCCTTATCTCGTCCAGCACCTCCTCGGAGGCGAGGCGGCCCTTGTCCGGGCGGCCGCCGCAGCCCTTGCCGCGGGCGGACTTGGGGCCGAGGAGAATCTTGGATGGCGCGAGCGACTTCCCGAGATCCTGGGGATCGGAATTGGCCGACACGTACTTTATCCCGTTCAGCCCGCATCTCCTGATCATGTGGTCGACGGTCTTGTTGCCGCACCCGCCTATGCCGAAGACGGTGATGCTGTGGCCCGCCACCGCCGGCCCGCAGGACGCCGCCTCGCCCGCCCCGGCGGGACCGGCCTCCGGACGCACGAATTCGAAATCGTCTTCCATGGTCCTGTTCTCCTCTGGGCGCGGGGCCGACCAGCCGCGAGGCCGATCCACGATGCTTCCCTGTACTGTTTCCCTGTGCTTTCCATAAGGCCGTCGCGGCCGACTATTTCCCTTGGACGGCATTCTCCCAGAACGCCTTCCCCCTGTCAAGCCGTAATCGCCCCGTCCGAATTATTTTTTCCGTCTCCCGGAAGCCCCCGCGACGCCCGCG